>NZ_JAAKYZ010000001.1:300000-600000 GCF_015229955.1 Campylobacter concisus | reverse complement strand
AAAATGCTTTGGTAAATTTTTTAGATCAAGCAAAGTTTGGCTTGAAAATACATTTGAGTTTACAACCTCAAAAGGAGTATCTGCCTCTTTTGAACCGCTATTTATGATGATAAAGTCGCCCTCTATTATCTTTTTCTCGCCGCTTGGCGTTGTTACAAGTACACTATTTTCACTAGCAAATGAGCCAACACCATCGATCACATCGATATTTTCTTTATCATTTAGCATTGCGTAGTTTTTAGCATTCAAAGCTGAGATTAGTTTATTTTTATTTTCCACACTAAGCGTGTAATATTCGCTTTCAACGCTATTATTTACAAATTTTGCCTCTTTAGCGGCTGTTATTAGACGTTTGGTTGGTATGCAGCCAACATTTATGCAAGTGCCTCCATACATCTTTGGCGATCTCTCTACAAGAGCCACTTTTTTGCCAAGTGCGGCAGCTTTAACCGCTAGCGTTTTGCCAGCTTTTCCAAAACCAATAATTACAATATCATATTTCATTTTCAGTCCCTTATCTTTCCCATTATATAGTAAGTTGTTTCATTTATCTTTTTTAGCTCCATTTTATATTTATTAGCCCAGTTTTTTATAATCTCATCAACTCGCTCTTTTATTTCATTAACGGTAGCTACATTTTTTATCTTTAGTCTATCTTCACTTCCACTCATCGCCACAAAACAAAGGTGTGGGTTTAAATGATCATTTAGTTCAATTATGCTCTTTGGCAAAAGACCATCAGTATTGTTTAAAATTCTACACATTTGAGCAGTGGTCGTTTCATTGACGTTATAGCCAAGCTGGATTAAAAGTGCATTATGATCCATATCGTTCCTTTTGCTTAAAATTTGCGGGCATTATAAGATAAAATTGGATAAAATCGCCTAAATTTTCAAGGACAAATATGAAAAAATTTATCATTTTTGTATTTAGTATTTTGCTATTTTGGGGATGTTCGTTAGATCAAATTTCACAAAATTTAGGCCTTAGCGAGCCGCCACTTGATCCAGAGGTCGAGCAAATAGCAGACGCAATCTATCTATATAACGAGGGCAACTATCCAAAAGCTTGCAAGAGATTTTACGACTACGCAAAAGATGGAAATGTTCTAGCCATGCAGCAAACTGGCATTTGTTTTCGTGATGGCAAAGGCTTTAGCAAGGATATCTTAAGGGCACTTTTTTGGTTTGAGACAGCTGGCAGATATGGCAATATAGACGGACTAAGAAGCGCTGGATACATCTACGAGTACGGTCTTGGGGTCAATAAAAATTTAGAAAAAGCGATATATTTTTACGAAAAAGCTACAAGCCTTGGCTCAAGTGAGGCTAGTTATGATCTAGGGCTTATCTATCTAGGTAAAAATGACTATAAGAAAGCAAGAATTTATCTTGATGAGGCTTGCTTTAAAGGCAAAGAAGAAGCTTGCACAAAGCTAAAAGAGATGAAATTTTAGCTCTCATCTCTTTTTATAAATTTACTACGCGTCCGCCTTTTGAGCGATCAAGACGCCCTCTATCATCTTTTTGATATCCCCATCAAGTATCGCATCGGTTTGTGAATATGCCTCGCCACTGCGGTTGTCTTTTACTTGCTGATACGGGAAAAGTACGTATGATCTTATCTGATGACCCCAGCCGATCTCGCTCTTTTCGACGCTGTTGCTCGCTTCTTGTTGTTTCATTAGCTCAAGCTCGTAAAGACGAGATTTTAGCATTTTCATCGCTGTAGCTCTATTTTTGTGCTGGCTGCGGTCATTTTGGCACTGCACGACAATGCCAGTTGGTATATGCGTGATGCGAATGGCTGATTCAGTTTTATTTACGTGCTGACCGCCTGCACCGCTTGCTCTATAAGTGTCTATCTTTAGATCTTTTTCCTCGATCTCGATCTCTATATCATCATCTACTTCAGGGCTTACCATGACGCTAGAAAAGCTTGTATGACGGCGCCCTGCACTATCAAATGGACTTGTGCGAACGAGCCTGTGGATGCCATTTTCTGCTTTGAAATACCCATAAGCATTTTCACCTTTTACAATAAAGCTAACATCCTTTAGCCCAGCCTCATCGCCCTCTTGAAAGTCAAGAGTCTCGACCTTAAAGCCCTCGCGCTCGCAAAATCTAAGATACATCCTATAAAGCATGCTCGCCCAGTCATTACTCTCAGTGCCGCCAGCTCCAGGGTGGATCGATACGATCGCGTTTTTGCCGTCATCTTCGCCGCTTAAAAGCATAGAAATTTCAAGATTTACTATCTTTTCATCTAAATTTTTAGCGTCATCAAAAAGAGAATTTATAGTCTCTTCATCATTTTCAGAATTTGCTAGCTCAAAGAGCTCCTTTGCATCACTTACTGCTTGATTAGCGTCATTAAATTTTGCAAGCATATTTGAAATTTTTGTCTTTTCTTTATTTAGCGCCCCTGCTTTAGCGATATCTTGCCAAAAGCTAGGGTCTTGCTCTATAGCCTCGATCTCTTTTAGTCTAGCCTTGATCTCTTCAGGCTTTACGATAGAGCCTATATTTTCAACTTTTGTTTGTAGCTTCTTTAAAAGCTCGTTGTATTCGTAACTATCCAAGTTTTTCTCCAAAAATTTTTGCCGATTTTAGCCAAAAGTTGCTTACATTTTTAAATTTACGCCCTTTTAATCCTTTTTTGTTACAATGCCAAGTTAAAATTTAAAACAAAAAGAGTCAAAATGCAAATCATAAGAACTATAAAAGAACTTGAAAATTTCGTCTCTAGCACAAGCGCAAAGATCGGTTTTGTGCCAACCATGGGCGCACTTCATGACGGACATGTTAGCCTTATCAAAAAATGCGTGAGCGAAAATGAGATAAGTATCGTCTCAACGTTTGTAAATCCAACTCAATTTTTAGCAGGCGAAGATCTAGACAAATACCCAAGAAATGAGCAAAACGACATTAAAATTTGCGAGCAAAACGGCGTTAGCGCTATTTTTATTCCGGATGCTAATGAACTTTACTTTGAAGATGAGCCTCTAATCGTCGCTCCAAAGAAATTTTCAGCTATCTTGGAGGGCAAAACTAGGCCAGGCCACTTTGATGGCGTCTTAAGGGTGCTAAACAAGCTATTTCGCCTAACTCGTGCAAATAGCGTTTACATGGGCAAAAAAGATACACAACAATTAATCATCGTGCAAAACATGATAAAGACATTTTTTCTTAATACCAGCCTAGTGGCTTGCGATATCGTTAGAGAGCCAGACGGCTTAGCGCTTTCAAGTAGAAACGTCTATATCTGCGACGAAGATAAATGTAATGCTCTAAGGCTTTCAAGATCGCTAAATAAAGCACAAAATTTGATCCAAAACGGCGAGGAAGACGCAAGTGAGATCAAAACAAAGATGCTTGAAGTGCTAGAGCCATTAAAGGTTGATTATGTCGCAATTACGGATAGAAATTTAAATGAAATTTCCAAAATAGAAAAAAATAACACCATCATTTTAGTAGCAGCTTATGTTGGCAAAACTAGGCTAATAGATAATATCTGGATATAAAAATGCCAAAACTTCACTTAATTTCACTTGGCTGTAACAAAAATTTAGTTGATTCAGAAATAATGCTTGGCAGATTGCAAAACTACGATATCACGGATGATATCAGTGACGCTGACGTTATCATCGTAAATACCTGTGGCTTTATCAAATCTGCTAAAGAAGAGAGCATTCAAACCATACTTGAGATGCACGAAGCACGTAAAAATGGCTCTTTACTAGTAGTAACTGGCTGTCTTATGCAGCGTTACAAAGACGAACTCATGAAAGAGCTACCAGAGGTTGATCTCTTTACCGGTGTGGCTGACTATGACAAGATCGATGAGATCATTCTAAAAAAGCAAAATTTATTTAGCCCGCAAACTTATCTGCAAGCAAATGAAGAGCGTGTGATAACTGGCTCAAACTACCACGCCTACATCAAAATTTCAGAGGGCTGTAACCAAAAATGCAGTTTTTGTGCCATTCCAACTTTTAAAGGCAAACTAAAATCACGCTCACTTGAAAACATCGTAAATGAGGTCAAAAATTTAGTCAAAAAAGGCTACTACGACTTTAGCTTTTTATCTCAGGACTCAAGCTCATATATGCGTGATCAAGGCATTAGCGACGGGCTTATAAATTTAATAGACGAGATAGAAAAGATAAAGGGCGTAAGGAGTGCCAGGATACTTTATCTCTATCCAAGCACGACTAGTAAGGAGCTCATTTTGCGCATCATCGCCTCGCCTGTCTTTCACAACTACTTTGACATGCCGATTCAACACATCAGCGAAGATATGCTAAAGATAATGAAGCGTGGAAGTGGCGCTAAAAAGATCAAAGAGCTTTTAAATTTAATGAGAAATGCCGAGAATTCATTCTTACGAACTGGTGTCATCGTGGGTCATCCAGGAGAGAGCGAGGAGGATTTTGAGGAGCTTTGCGAATTTTTAGAAGAATTTAAATTTGATAGAATTTCAGCCTTTGCCTACTCGAAAGAAGAAGACACAGCATCTTTTGAAATGGAGCAAATCCCAGCCAAGATTATCTCAAAAAGACTAAATAATATAGAAAAAATCACTAAAAAATCGATAAATGAGAGCTTGCAAAAAGAGATAGGTAAGCAAATTTATGCTTCTCTTGAGGGCGAAAGTAGCGAGGGTGAGATGTTTTACGCAGCCAAAAAAGATATCTGGGACAAAGATATAGATGGCGAGATATTGATCAATGAAAGCGATGTCAAAGAGCTTGAGATAGGCTCGCTCTATCTTTGCGAAGTAAGCGATGTGGTCGATCAAAAACTAATCGCTAAAATCATCAAAAAAGCAAAATGATAAACCAAAATGTGCGAGAAAAGCTAAACTCAGGTGCAAACCTACTAGCCTTCTCGCACGGCATAGACAGCACTGCACTTTTTTACATTTTAGAAGATGCTGGGATCAAATTTGATCTAGCAATGGTTGATTACAATGTTCGAGAGCAAAGCAAAAACGAAATAAAAAGCGCAAAAGAACTCGCAGATAAATTTGGTAAAAAAATTTATACTAAAAGCGTTTTTTTAGATAACTCAAATTTTGAAAAAAATGCGCGCGAGGCAAGATATGAATTTTTTGGAGAAATTTGCCAAAAATTTGGCTACGAAAATTTAATCCTAGCGCATCAGTTTGACGATAAATTTGAGTGGTTTTTGATGCAGCTTAGTAAGGGTGCTGGACTAAAAGAGCTCTTTGGTATGAGCGAGCTTGAAAAGAGAAAGCATTTCTGGCTAGTTAGGCCGCTTTTAAATTTACGCAAAAAAGAGCTTCAAAGCTATCTTGACGAGAGAAATTTACGCTATTTTATCGATGAGACAAATTTAAAAGGCGAGTTAAAAAGAAGCTTCATGAGGCTAAATTTTAGTGAGCCATTTTTGGATAGATATTTTAGTGGCGTACAAAAGAGCTTTGAGTTTTTAGAAGCCGATAGACAAATTTTAATGCCAAATATCACAAAAATAAGTGATGAAATTTTTATCATAAAAAATGATAGCAACGTTGTGCGAGGTGTCGATATGGCGGCAAAAGAGCTAAACGTGCTTCTAAGCAAAGCTCAAAAAGATGAGCTAAGCACAAATTTAGCAAAGCAAACAAGCGTGGTGCTAAGCGGCAAGATCGCTGTCGGATATGCAGATACTTACCTTCTAGTAACTCCATTTTGTAAAACCATAATGCCAAAAATTTTTAAAGAGAAGGCTAGAATTTTAAAAATTCCAGCTATAAATAGAGGCTATCTTTTTGCTACAAATTTTGATTTATCAAAAATTAAATTCTAATAAATATTGAAAGATTTGGCTTTTGCCTGAAACGCTAAAAACAAAAGCCAAAATTAATTAAAATAAGCTATTTACGCTTTCATTGTGATATACACGGCGTATCACTTCGCCAAATAAAGAAGCTGCACTTAGCACTTTTATACAAGGTAGCTCCTCTGCTAAAGGTATAGTATCTGTTACCACTAGCTCATCTAAAAAGCCTAGTTTTAGCCTATCGTAAGCTGGTCCGCTAAGGACTGGATGCGTGCAAAATGCCATAACACTAGTTGCGCCACGCTCTTTAAAAATTTCAGCTGCCTTTACGATCGTGCCAGCGGTATCGATCATATCATCGACTAAAATCACATCTTTACCATTTACGTCACCGATTATATTCATTACTTCGCTCTCGTTTGCTTTTTCGCGGCGCTTATCTACGATAACCATGTCAAGATTTAGATTTTTAGCTAAGGCTCTAGCACGAGCGACACCGCCTACATCAGGACTTGCAACAATTGGGTTTGGTAAATTTTTAGCTCTTACGTAGTCATTAAAAATGATACTTCCATAAAGGTTATCTACCGGAATATCAAAAAATCCTTGAATTTGCCCTGCATGAAGATCCATAGTGACGACTCTATCGATACCTGCTGTTTGCATCATGTTTGCCACTAGTTTTGCAGTGATCGGCACTCTAGGAGCTGCTTTTCTATCTTGTCTAGCGTAGCCAAAATACGGCACAATCGCTGTTATAGAGCTTGCACTGCTACGTCTTAAAGCATCAGTTAAGATAAGTAGCTCCATTAAATTTGTATTTGTCGGTGCACATGTTGGCTGAATGACAAAAACATCTTTTCCGCGCACGCTCTCGCCGATTTGCACGCTGATCTCTCCATCGCTAAATCTTTTTATACTTGCCTCGCTAAGAGGAAGTGAAAGATATTGCGAAATTTTCTTTGAAAGCTCAATATTAGCCGTTCCTGAGAAAATCTTATAGCCTCTCATAATGATAACCTTTTTAGTGATTTTTATGTTGGGATTTTATCAAAACGAGCTTTAATTTAAATTTATTCTTTTTAGGACTATTTTCTAGCCCTAGTTTAATTCTTATCGCCACAATCAAAAATTTGAGCTCTTACTCTATAACCAAGTGCAGACGAGCTTCCATCTGGGCAGGTTTTAATACCTTCAAAAAGCCAGTAGCAAAGCGCCTCTTCTTTTATAATGTAAAGTACAACTCTTTTATGAAGTCCTACTATTTCAACTGCTTCATTTTTTAGATCATTTATCGCACCTTGTCTAAGTCCTTCAATAGTTGGGTTCATTCTACCATTTGCCTCATCGCTTCCTTCTGCCTCGCCTAAAACTTTGCAACTATAAGGTGTAGAATTTACCATAGCTATACCTTTTGAGTCTGGTGATAATGGCTTTGGTGTAAATTGTGGTGCCATACAACCAGAAAATAAAGCTAAGATAGTGCAAAAAACTATCAAATTTGAAATTTTCATTTAACTTCCTTAAATAAATTCTTGCATTATTCTATTTTAAATTTAAAGAAAACGCAAGGTAAATTAAACAAACATAAAAAATATAAGATAATTTAGAATATTTTTTTATTTATAAACATTATAGGACTACAATCACAACATGTTTAAAGCTTATAGAATTTATGATTTTATCAAAGATGATAGTTTGGATATGAAGGCGGCTTTTATTGATAGACTCTATCCAAGAGGTATAAGAAAAGAGATATTTTCAAATTTCCTTTGGTTAAAAGATATCACACCAAGCACTGCTTTAAGAGAGTGGTTTCATGAAGATAGAGAAGCCAGATTTGATGAGTTTTGTGAGAAATTTGAGCTCGAGCTTGATAATGAAAAAGCACAATCTTGCTTTAAAATGCTAAAAAAACTAGAAAAAGAGCATGGCGATATAGCACTCCTAACAGCTAGCAAAGATATAAATCTTTGCCATATCGTTGTGTTATTAAAAATTTTAAATAAGTAGTTTGCCCGCCTATTTTGCAAGAGTGCCAAGCACCTTTTCAAACTGTACACCATACCATGTGCGACTCTTATCTTTTAGCGTGATTTTAATGCTACTAAGTACAAAGTTTGCCGCCTTTTTTATAGCAGTTTCTATTGTTTCGCCATTTACTAGCGAGCCAAAAAGTACAGAAGCAAAAATATCTCCAGTTCCACTCGTGTGAAATGGCAAAAACTCGTGAAAATACTCCACTTTTTCTTTTGTCTTTGCGTCGTAAGCTATGATGCCGCATTCATTTTGCTTGTATCTAATGCCCTTTAGCACGATCTTTCTAGCTCCAAAGCTAGCTAAGCCTTCAAGCAACTCTAAAATATAATCTTGCGTATAGTCACTGCCAAAAAACGGCATCCCGCACATAAAGCTTGCCTCTGTTATATTTGGCGTGATGACGTGAGCCTTTGTGCAAAGTTCGCGCATTTTCATAACAAATTTTTCATCAAACCCATGATAGAGCTTGCCATTGTCACCCATGCAAGGATCTACAAGTATTAGTGGAGCAGAGTCATTAAACTCATTAAAAATTTTCTCTATCAGCTCAAGCTGGCTAAAGCTACCTAAAAATCCAGTATAAATTCCATCAAATGCGATATTTTCTTTGTGCCATACTTGTGTTACCGCGTCAAATTCATCAGTCAGATCACGAAATGTGAAATTTTTAAAGCCAGTATGAGTCGAAAGTAGCGCAGTAGGCAATATGCACGTCTCAATGCCTTGAGCGCTAATTATCGGAAGCGCGACAGTAAGGGAACATTTACCAACGCACGAGATATCTTGTATTGTAAGGATTCTTTTCATTTATGCTCTTAGTTTGTAAAATTTTACTCCGGCAACATCGGCTAGATAAACCACATCTTGTTGCAAGAGCTTGTTTAAAATTTGCTTTGAGTATTCTGAGAAATTCTCTTCAACATTTGCAATAGTTTGCGGACGACGCCTTAGCATTTCTAAAATTTCATCTTCACTAAAGTTATACTTTTGCTCTATTTTGTGAGCCTTAGCTATATTAACCGGTACGCCACTTATCTGCTTGGCTAGCTCCTCTAGTTTTTTGGCATCTACACTCTTTACATTATAAGCTGGTGGACGATCTATCGTGCCAATATCCACTCGGTGCGGAGCTATCTCATTTATCGCCACATTAAGTGCTTCAAACTCACTTTTTTTGTCGTTAAATCCAGCCACGACTAAAATTTCAAGCACAAGCTCGCCAGTAAATTCCTTGCGAAATTTAGCCATTGCTTTTATAAGTTCATTTACTTCTATACCACTTTTATTGCGGTCTATCTTTTTAAAAGTGCTTTGCACTGCGCTATCAAGGCTAAATTTCACTATATCAAGCCCTTGCAAGGCTTCACAAATTTTTTGATCTCTTACACCTGAGCCATTGCTTAGAATGAGTGTTTTTGCACTACCTTTTAGCTCATTTACTTTTGCTATCAGCTCTTTTAAGTACGGGTAAAGAGTTGGTTCGCCATTTGCTGTAAGTGTGATGACATCGATGTTTTGATGAGTTTTTAATGCTTCTTTTAAATCGTTTATGATCTCATCAACGCTTGGCGGATTTTCTATTGTTTCAACAGTCTTTGCGCCACTTAGCTCGCAATAAACACAGTCAAAATTACATGATTTTTGCTTTGGGCTTAGATCGATGCCAAGGCTCATGCCAAAACGGCGAGAATTTATCGGTCCAAAGACGATGCAAGGCTTGTTACCTTGCACTTTTTGTCTGCACCTGTTTTATAAAATATTTTGCATTCTCAACTGGTACATCAGGCAAAATTCCATGACCGAGGTTAAAAATATGCGGCACGCCTTTCATCGTGCTTAAAATTTTATCCACACCCTCATCTATCGCCTTTTTTCTATAAAGCCTTGTTGGCTCCATATTACCCTGAAGGATGTATCTTGGACTAAGTTTTGCTTTGGCTAGCTCAATCGGTGTACTCCAGTCGACACCAAAAACATCAAAGTTTCCTGAAATTTTATCTAGATAGCCGCTTATACCTTTTGGGAAAACGATGACTGGGATCTCTGGAAACTCAGCCTTGACGCTATCAACTATTTTGTTTATGTAGTTAAACCCAAACTCAAAATAAGCCTGCTCTTCAAGCGCAGCCGCCCAGCTGTCAAAAATTTGCACCGCATTTACGCCTGCTCTTATCTGCTCTTTGACGTAAAGGATGAGTGCTTGCGTCACTTTTTCTAAGATTTGATGTAAAAATTCTGGATTTTGATAGAGCATTTTTTTGCAAACTGCATAAGTTTTACTGCCACCACCCTCGATCATATATGTAGCTATCGTCCAAGGTGCGCCACAAAAGCCAATGAGCGCCTTATCTTTGGCTAAATTTTCTCTTGTGAGCTTTATCGTGTCATAGACGTATGCTAAATTTTTAGTCGATTTTTCGATACTAAGTGCGTCAAGTGCGGCTTTATCACGTAAAGGCTCACTAAAAACTGGACCCTCGCCCTTTTCAAAACGTAGATCCATGCCCATTTCAAGAGGCACAACGAGAATGTCGCTAAATAAAATCGCCGCATCAACGCCTAGAATTTCAACTGGTTGAAGCGTAACCTCGCTAGCCTTTTTGTAGTCTTTGCAAAGTGACAAAAAATCACCTGCTTGCGCGCGTACTCGCATATACTCTGGCAAATATCTACCGGCTTGGCGCATCATCCAAACAGGCGTATAAGGGGTAGGTTTTTTAAGACAAGCGTCTATAAAAATCATTAAATTTCCTTTAAATTTTTAAAGGGATATTACCTAAAAATAGCTAAAGAAAAGATGTAGGAGAAATTTTAAGCGTAAAAACGCTTAAAATTTTAGTGATCTCCCTTGTGGAGGAAATAAAGTCCAAGACAAAGCGCTAGGATAGAAGCCGCAAGATAGGCCATCTCAAGCGGAGTTGTGAAGTTTGCGTGAAGCACCCTTTGGAAGAAATTTACGATTAAGACCATGACGATCACTTTGCCAAGCTTATCTTTTAGCTCATCAAGAGAGTGAACCTCTAAGACTTTGCTCTGCTTTGACTGCTTTAACTGTGTGATCTCTGAGATGAAAAGCTCGTAAATTCCGAAGCTAAATATATAAAGAACAAGCGCCATCAAGTATAGATCGATCGCTCCAACTATCTCACCAACGACTTCTGAGTGGAAATTTTCAACGTGAAAATCTGCAGCAAAGAAATATTTATAAACCTCTAAAAGTACCTTGCCGACGTCATAGCTTGCAATGATAAAAAGTACGATCGCACCTAAAAGTCCAAAAACTACTGGAAAAAATGTAAAGCTGTTGCTAGCAAGCAAAATTTTTTCAAATATCTTACGCAATAAAAATCCTTTTTATTTACTCTTGCATCGCGATCCACTTTTGTGCGATCCTGACGGCATTTGTCGCAGCCCCTACGCGGATCTGATCGGCACTGCACCAAAGGTGAAGCACATTAGGTCTGTAATTATCAACTCTGATCCTACCGACATAAGTCTCATTTGTATCGCTTGAAATGATAGGCATTGGATACTCTTTATTTGCTGGATTATCGACTACAACGACGCTTGGAGCCTTGCTTAAAATTTCTCTTGCAGCATCTGCACTTACATCTTTGTCAAAGTGGATAGTAATCGCCTCAGAGTGACTTCTAAGCACTGGCACACGCACACAGGTAGCGCTAACTTCTATATCTTTGTGAAGAATTTTTTGCGTCTCATTGACCATTTTCATCTCTTCTTTTGTGTAGTCGTTATCCAAAAAAACATCGATGTGAGGGATCACATTTAGCGCTAGGCGGTGTGCAAATACCTTTGGCTCGCACTCATCAAGTTTAAACTCAAAGAATTTTTGCATCTGAACGACAAGCTCTTCCATACCCTCTTTGCCAGCACCGCTTGCTGCTTGGTAAGTAGAGACATCAACTCTGTTGATACTAAAAGCGTCGTTTAGTGGTTTTAAAATTTGCACCATTTGGATGGTTGAGCAGTTTGGATTTGCGATGATACCGCGATTTTTCCACATAGCTATATCACTTGGATTACACTCTGGCACAACAAGAGGAATGTCTTTATCCATCCTAAAATGGCTGGTGTTATCGATAACTACTGCGCCACTATCAGCTGCAAATTTGGCAAATTTCTCTGAGACTGAACCGCCCGCACTAAAAAAAGCAATATCAATCTCGTGCTCGCTAAAAACCTTTTCGGTTAGCTCTTTTACCTTGTAATATTTGCCATTAAATTCGATCTCGCTACCAGCACTTTTTGCACTAGCAAGCGGTAAAAGCTCTCCAACTGGAAAATCAACCTCTTCCATAACTCTAAAAAGCTCTTCGCCGACCGCTCCAGTAGCACCAACGACTGCTACGTTAAATTTTCTCATCTGCTCTCCTTATCTTTTTTAATTTTCGTAATTTTACTTAAATTTATGGCTATTTTTTGCTTCTGGCTTGTAAAAATAGATCATTTGGCAAAATTTCATCACCCTCGCTTAGTATCACTGCTCTTTGCACGACTGAAATGAGCTCTCTTATGTTGCCTGGATAGTCATAGCTCAAAAGCTCCTCTTTTGCCGCTTTTGAGAAATTTTTAGCCTCAAAGCCATACTCTTTGCAACATTTTTCTAAAGTATCCTGCGCGATAGGTAAAATTTCATCTTTTCGCTCACGAAGTGGCGGGATGAAAAGCGGGATCGTATTTAGGCGGTAGAAAAGATCCTCTCTAAACCTGCCCTCTTTCATCGCAAGCTCTAAATTTGCGTTTGTAGCGCAGATGATGCGAACATCTATCTTTTCGCTCTTTGTAGCGCCAAGTCTTGTTATCTCGCGCTCCTGCAAGGCACGAAGCAGCTTTGGTTGTAAATTTATAGGCATCTCGCCGATCTCATCTAAAAATAGCGTTCCACCATTTGCTAGCTCAAACTGTCCTTTTTTTGTAGTCGCAGCGTCAGTAAATGCGCCCTTTTCAAAGCCAAAAAGCTCACTTTCTATCAAATTTTCAGGGATCGCTGCCATATTTAAAGCAACAAATACAGCATCTTTTCTAGGTGAGTTTGCATGGATAAATTTAGCAAAGACCTCCTTGCCAACACCGCTTTCGCCACTAAGCATTATTGAAGCGTCAGTTCTTGCAGCTTTTAGTGCGATATTTAGCGTAGCTTCAAGCGCCTTTGAAGTGGCTAAAAAGCCGTTATTTTCGCTTTTAGTTTCAATTTTTTTTATGCTTTTTGGGATTTTTTGTTTTAGCGCCTCTACTCTTTTTATCGCTTCATATAGCGTTGAGACGTCAAATGGCTTTGTTAAAAAGTCTTTCACGCCAAGTCTAACGCTCTCGATCGCCTTATTAAGTGTGGCGTTTCCAGTCATTATGATGACGTCAAATTTGCCGTTTAACTCTTTAATGAACTCAAGTCCGTCCATCTTTGGCATGTTTATATCGGTGATGATTAGATCAGTATCGTCGCTTAGCTTTTTTAGAGCTTCAACTGCGCTCTTGTAACTCTTGATGTTTAGCTCTTCATACTCGCCAAGTGCGATCTCAAGCGACTTTCGCATATTGATGTCATCTTCTACTATGACGATATTCATTTGATCTCTTTTTTATTGAAGTGTGCCGATGATAGCGGATTTTGGCTTAAATTCCACCATAAATCTAACTGGCAAAATTTTCAAATTTGAAGCATTTGTGACCTGTGCATTTTTAACATTAAGCTCATTTTTTATTATCACTTTTTTTAAGGCAAAGCAGTCGAAAATCTCATCTTTGTGTAAATTTAAAAAGCCAAGAGTTGTGGTATTTTCATCTTTAAAAGCATATATCTGGCAAAGAAATTTTGGTTTTGGATTTGATGTTAAAGTCATCGCCTTTGAAAATGAAATTTCTTCAAAGGCAACTATTTGATTTTTCGTATCTACCTTTGCCCAGAAGATAAACTCCTCTAGGCAAAAGGCGAAATTTAAAAGTATCGTTAGTAAGAAAAGACTTCTCGCCACTTATCTTCGTCTATCTTAAGCTCCATATTTACCTTATAAAGCCCGTCTTTGAAATTTTCATTCACGATCCTTGCATTTTTGACAAGACCTTGAACCTTTGAAGTGATAGATGAATCATTTAGCATCGCGTCTCTTACGGTATCTTCAGCGTTAATCTTTACGCCATAAAGCTTACCAGCAAGCTGCGAATAAGCATCAGCCATAGCTGCTCTTTTTGCAAGAGTGACTGACTGAGCATAAGAGAGCGAATTTAGCGGAGCTATGCCCTCGCCTGTGGCTCTAAAAGTGGTCTCTTTTGGAGCGCTATCATATATCATCTTCTCTTTTCTCATCACCTCTCTAAGATCGTCTTTATCGACCTTTTGGATGACTACGTTGCGGTTTGATGTACTAGTTGGCTCGCCCATAAAGCCGTTAAATGAGCAACCGCTAAAAATAGCGACCATCAAAGCAAAAGATAAATTTTTAACCTTCATAAACAACCTTTTTTATGCTTTTATTTAAAATTTAATAGCAAAATTTATTCCAAAAGCCCCATATCTTCGCTTGGTGCTTCGTCCTCATCCTCGCCATCATCTGCCTTAGGGCATCTTGCGATACTTACAACATCATCACCATCAACATTTACGACGATCACGCCGCTTGTATTGCGTCCTGCTTTGCGGATGCTTTGCATATCTACTCTTATCATCTTGCCGCTTGATGTTAGAGCCATAAGATCTTGCTCTTCATCAACCATCACAACACCCACTAGATCGCCTGTTCTGCTTGTTAGCTTCATGCAGATGACACCTTTGCCACCGCGGTTTGTCAAGCGGTACTCATCAGCGGTTGTGCGCTTGCCGATACCTTTTTGAGATATGCTTAAAATTTCTTGGTCATTGCTTTCGATGACTGCTGCGCCTACGACTTCATCGCCTGGCTCTTTAAATTTAATGCCAGTTACGCCACGTGCAGTTCTTCCCATTTGGCGAACCTTGCTGATTTTAAATTTAAGACACATACCCTTTTTAGTAACGACAAATAGCATTGTCTCATCGCCTGAGTTTGCATCCTCTTCAGCATTTACATTATCTTCATCGATCTCATTTTGAAGCTCTTCAACTTCAAGCACCTCAGTCTCTACGCTTAGCTCATTTTCTGGGTCAGTGACTGGCATATCATCATATGTTTGAGCGATGAGCGCAGTTACAAGCTCGTCGTTCTCATCAAGGCTTATAGCTCTTACACCAACTGAGCGGATGTTTTTAAACTCACTTAAATTTGTGCGTTTTACGATGCCGTTTTTAGTGAAGAATGCTAGAGACTTGCTCTCGTCAAAGTCAGTCGTTGGGATGATCGCTTTGATCTTCTCATCAGGCTGCAACTGAATCAAATTTACAACTGCTTTGCCCTTTGCTGTGCGGCTTCCCTCTGGGATCTTATAGACTTTTAGCCAGTATAGCTGTCCGCGGTCAGTCACAAACATAAGCGTGTCGTGGGTATTTGAAGTAAAGAAACTCTCTATAAAGTCATCATCGTATGTCGTGACCGCTACTTTGCCCTTGCCACCACGTTTTTGCTTCTCGTACTGCTTGCTTGGCACACGCTTGATGTAGCCTCGGTGAGTTATTGTTACGACCATATTTTCATTTGGTATGAGGTCTTCGATATCGATATCATCGTAGTCATCGACGATCTCAGTCACTCTTGGTACTTTAAATTTATTTTTGATCTCAAGAAGCTCTTCTTTGATCAAATTTTCAAGCAATGTCTCGCTCTTTAAAATTTCATCAAGTCTTGCGATCTCAGCCATAAGCTCGGCTAGCTCGGCCTCTAGTTTTTCTCTCTCTAGGCCTGTAAGCTTGCTTAGACGCATATCAAGGATAGCGTTTGCTTGAAGCTCTGAGAGGTTAAATTTACTCATCAAGCCCTCTCTAGCAACCGCCGTATCAGCACTATTTCTAATAAGCTCGATCACCTCGTCGATGTTATCAAGTGCGATCTTTAGACCCTCTAAGATGTGGGCTCTTGCGCGCGCTTTTTCAAGCTCAAATATCGTCCTTCTAATGATAACGGTTTTTCTGTGATTTAAAAATAGCTTAAGTAGCTCGATAAGGTTAAACACCTTTGGCTCTTTGTTATTAATAGCAAGCATAATAACGCCAAAAGTGCTCTCCATCGTGGTTGATTTAAAGAGATTATTTAGCACGATGTCGCTCATAGCGTCGCGTTTTAGCTCGATGACTACGCGGATGCCGTCCTTGTCAGACTCGTCTCTAACCTCGCTGATGCCATCTATCTGCTTATCTTTTACAAGCTCGGCGATCTGCTCGATGAGCCTAGCTTTGTTTGTCTGATAAGGTAGCTCGTCGATTACTATGACGTCTTTGTTTGGCTTTTTTTCTATGTGAGTTTTAGCTCTTAGTTTGACCCTGCCACGACCTGTGCGGTAGGCCTCTATGATGCCCTTTTTACCAAAGATGATACCGCCAGTTGGGAAGTCTGGACCTTTTATAAATTCCATCACCTCTTCAAGTGTTGCTTCTTTGTTTTCAAGAAGAAGCAAAAGACCGTCTATTAGCTCATCAAGGCTGTGTGGCGGGATATTTGTCGCCATACCAACAGCGATACCACTTGAGCCGTTTAATAATAAATTTGGCACACGGCTAGGCAAAACATCTGGCTCGACCTCTCTATCATCGTAGTTTGGTATAAAATCAACCGTATCTTTATCGATATCTTTTAAAAGCTCTTCAGTAAGCATAGTCATTCTAGCTTCGGTATAACGCATCGCAGCTGCGCTGTCGCCATCAATCGAGCCAAAGTTTCCTTGTCCATCAACGACTGGATAACGCATAGAAAATTTCTGAGCCATACGAACAAGTGCGTCATAAACCGCTGTGTCGCCGTGTGGGTGGTACTTACCGATGACTTCACCGACGATACGAGCTGACTTCATATAAGCACTTCTGCTGCCAACGCCGAGGTTATCCATAGCGTATAAAATTCTTCTATGAACTGGCTTTAGTCCGTCTCTAGCGTCAGGCAAAGCACGTCCGACGATGACGCTCATAGAGTAGTCAAGATAGCTATTTTTTATAGAATCTTCGATATCAACTGAAGCGATATCTTGAGTTAATTCAAGTAGATTGTCTTTCATTTTTTTCCTTAAATTTAGCTTGGCTGATTTTAGCTTAAAATTAATAAAAACTTGCTAAATAGCAAATCAGCGACTTTGGCAATAGTGCGATAAAAATTTTAGTCTAAAATTTTTGCTATCTGATCTTTTTTAAGAATAAAATCATAGCTAAATGCATCTATCACAACTCCAGCGTAACTACTCTCTTTTAGCATCGCAAGATACTCTTTTAGCTCTATCTCAATGCTCTCTTGCTCACTGTCGTTTCGCCAAAGCTTCATCGCCTCTTTGCTAGTAAATGCTGGAAAATAGCTAAGCTTTTCGCCCTCATCTTCAAGCAGGATAAATTTGATATTTGAGCCCTCTTCCTCATAAACTACGCCGCCATCAGGCTTTGCGAGTGCTTGATTTAAAAGCACTGGAGCTAAAAAAGTAGCCTTTTTCAAAGCCGATATCAAATTTACCTCATTTTGCTCGCTTGGATCACTTAAAAATTTATCCATCGCTTCTTGCATTTTAGCCCCTAAAAGCCTCGTCTACGGCCTGGCAGATCGTGTGAATAAAAAATATGTGCGACTCTTGTATCCTTGCAGTATCGCTTGAGCTAACGACTAAATTTAGATCACATCCTTCATTCATAGCACCACCGCCTTTGCCACTAAGCCCAAGTACCGATGCGCCCATTTTCTTGGCACTTCTTATAGCCTCAAGGACATTTTTACTGTTGCCACTCGTTGAGATCGCCACAAGCAAGTCACCAGGACGAGCCAAGGCCTCAAACTGACGTGAGAAAACATAGTCAAAGCCGTAGTCGTTGCCAATGGCCGTAAGTGCCGAAGTATCAGTAGTTAGCGCGATGCCAGGAAGTGGCTGGCGCTCGCTTTTATATCTGCCAGTTAGTTCGGCTGCAAAGTGCTGAGCATCCGCTGCAGAGCCGCCGTTACCACATATCAGCACCTTTTTGCCATTTTTTAGCGTATCAGCCACCATCTGGCAAGCACGCTCCAAGCTACCTAGCAAATTTACATGCTCATTAAAGGCCTTTTGGTGAGCCTCGAGCTCATTTTTTATCATCGTTTTTAGCATCTTTTATCCTTTTTATTATCCCTGTTGTGCTTTTACCATCTACAAAGTCAATCAGCCTGACCTCTTTTACGATCTCGCTGCCAACGACCTCTTTATCTTTATAATCAGCCCCTTTTACAAGCACGTCAGGCTTTATCTTTGTTATCAAATTTAATGGCGTATCCTCATCAAAAATCACGACATAATCAACAAATCCAAGCCCACTTAGCACGCAGGCTCTATCATCTTGCGAATTTATAGGCCTAGCCTCGCCTTTTAGCCTCTTAACTGAAGCGTCCGAGTTTAGCCCGACAACCAAAAGATCGCCAAGCTCTCTTGCGCGCGATAGGTATTTTACGTGTCCAGCGTGCAATATATCAAAGCAGCCGTTTGTGAAAACAACCTTTTTCTTATCCTTTTGACTCAAAATTTCTTCTAGCTCCTCAACGCTTTTGAGCTTATGCTCGAAATTTGCCCCAAATGAGCTATTTAGCAGCTGCTCGATCTCGCTAAAGCTAGCCGTTGCGCTGCCGATCTTAGCCACTACGACGGCTGCTGCGAGGTTTGCTATCTTGATCGCCTCTTTTATATCAGCCCCAGTTGCTAGCATGTAGCCAAGTGTAGCCAGCACCGTATCTCCAGCGCCAGTGACGTCAAAGACCTCTTTTGCTTTTGCCGCAAAGATGTGCAATTTGTCATCATATAGCGCGATGCCCTCTTCTGAGATCGTGATGATCGAATAGGTCAAATTTAGCTCATCTTTTAGCTGTTTTATCGCCTTTTCAAGCTCGGTCTTGTCTTTTATCTTTAAATTTGTAGCCTCACTCGCCTCTTTTTTATTTGGCGTTAGAAGGGTCGCGTTTTTATACTTTGAGTAGTCGCTGCCTTTTGGATCAATAAGTACTGGGATATTTAGCCTCACGCACTCGTTTATGATCTCTTGGCAGACCTTTTCGCTAAGCACGCCTTTGCCGTAGTCACTTAGCAAGACGGCCTTAAAATTTGCAAGGTTTTCTTTTACTTTTGAGACGAGCTCATCTTCTAAATTTATCTTGACAACGCTCTCTTTATCGATCCTGACAACTTGCTGGTGCGATGCCATGATACGGCTTTTTATCGAGCTTTCGCGTCCTTTTTCAGTAAGAATGAGCTCATCTTTTACATTTATCTCAGCGAGCCTATCTTTTATCTTTTTGCCGGCCTCATCATCTCCTAAGACGCTAGCTACGCTCACATCTGCGCCAAGTGAGAGTAAATTTCTAACCACGTTGCCAGCGCCACCAAGCGTGTAGGTTTCATTATTTATCTTTACTACCTGCACTGGAGCTTCAGGTGAGATGCGATCACAACTGCCCCAGATGTAGTGGTCCAGCATAAGGTCGCCAACGACTAAAATTTTAACTCTCTTAGCCATTTATCTCTTCCTTATAAATTCTCTTTATCTCTGGCAAATAATCTTTTATCGCCTCTTCCAAGCTCCAAGTCGCGCTAAAGCCAAATGCCTCGCGAGCTGGGGCTACGTCGGCCTCTGTGTGAAACTGGTATGAGCCGATAAATGGATTTTTGATATATTCGTTGCCTAAATTTACGCCGATCTCGCGTTGCAAGATGTCAGCGATATCTTGAAAGCTTCTAGCCTTGCCAGTAGCTGCGTTATAGACGCCACTTGGTGCATCAAGCGCTTTTATATTTGCGTCAATGATATCTTTTATATAGACAAAATCTCTTTTGATCTGGTCGCTGCTCTCAAATAGCCTTGGGGTCTTTCCAGCTAAAATTTGAAGTCCAAACTGAAGCACCATCGAGGCGGTTTTGTTTTTAAAAAACTCGCCCTTGCCAAAGACGTTAAAATACCTCAGCCCAACCACGCTCACGCCGCGCTTTGCGTAAATTTTATTGATATTATCCATGCTTAGCTTGCTAAAGCCATAGACATTATTTGGCGCTTCGCATTCGCCAACGGTTTGCGGGCTCTTTGCGTTGCCATAAGTCGCCCCTGAGCTAGCGTAGATCATCTTTGCGCCCAGACTCTCGCAGATATCAAGCAAATTTACAAAGGCATTTACATTTGTTTTTATTAGCTCGTCTTGTTCTTTTACAGTGGTGTCAGAGATCGCTGCCTCGTGGTAGATGACGTCTGGACGAAAGCTCTTTATCTTCTCAAGCGTGCTCTCATCGTTGATGTCACCAGCGTAAATTTCACCCTTAAAGCCAAGCAAATTTTTAAAATGGCCAAAGCTTTTTAGGTTGCCATTGCTAAATGTCTCGTCGTTTCTAAATTTATCCACGACAAGCACGTGAGCATCTTTATAGTTTTCATCAAAATAGTGCGCCAAAGCTGAGCCGATAAAGCCAGCGCCACCAGTTATAACTATCTTTTTTCCGTTTAAATTCATAGTGATTTTTCCTTTTTTAGCTTATTTAAAACATCTCTTACATCTTTAAAATTTATGCCATCAAGCAAGAAATTTCTGCCCACACCAGCTCTTTTGCCAGCCTCGAAGTCGCTTGGCTTATCACCTATCATGAGCGAGTTTTCAAGGTCTATGTCAAACTCTTTGCAAGCATCAAGTATCATTTTTGGATTTGGTTTTCTGCAAGCGCAATCCGCCTCTGGGGCATGCGGGCAAAAGTAGACTTTGGTGATAAAAATTTGCTCTTTTTTGAAAATTTCAAGCATAAATTTATTTAGAGTATCAAACTGCTCCTGCGTGTAGTAGCCCCTGCCGATGCCTGATTGATTTGTCACGACAAAGAGCTTGTAGCCAGCCTTGGCAAATCCTCTTAAAGCATCAAAAACGCCATCGATAAATTTAAAATCTTTTATCTCGTAAACATATCCAGCATCTTCGTTTATTACGCCGTCTCTATCCAGAAAAAGTGCTTTAATAGGCTCATTTTTATTCATTTGGTGATTATAGCCAAAATATTTTAACTAGCTTCTTGCGAATTTACCTTTTTGTACTATAATGCATAAACTTTTTTACAAAGGATGAAAAATGAAAAAATTACTAATTGTTTCTAGCGTTGCGGCTCTACTTTCAACTGCTGCCTTTGCTGCAGATGGTGCTGCTATCTACAAAAAATGCATCGCCTGTCATGGTGCAAAAGCTGAAAAAATGTTTAATAATAAAGTTCCAGCTTTAACATCTCTTGATGCAGCAGCTATCGAAGAGGCACTAAAGGGTTATAAAACAGGAGCAAATAAATTTGGTCTTGGCGCTATGATGAAACCAATCGCTACTCCAATGAGCGACGAAGATGCAAAAGCAGTAGCTGAATACATCCAAACTTTAAAATAATAATTAGGGGCATTTGCCCCTCCTGCATTTTTAAATTTATACCAATAATCCATAAAACAATACTAGGTAGGAATTTCTCTTTTTTATATTTAAAAGTTATGAAACCTATTTTTTACTAATCTTTCTTTTTACATATTAAAACAAAACTATTCTAGTCTTCAAAGCCATAAAACAACGCTTAGAAATAGCTAAGAGCTTAAGTAAAATAGAGGCTCGTAAACTCTTTACTGAAACAAAAGACGACCAAGTGCTTCGTATGGCTTACTACTGGGTATCTCAAGGTGCTTATGACAACTGCAAAAACTTACCTCTTGATAAGTGCCCCATAACACACTTAAACATCGATAGCAGCGGTAGAATGTGGGGTGCAGTAAAGACCTATCTAGGATATAAGGGAGAAAACAATACTCACGGACTATACGTATTACGCCATACAGTGGCTTCTAGGTTAGTGAGTTTGAAGGGATTTAATGCACATAAACTGATGGCTTTTATGGGTCATACGGATATTAAAAGTAGCTTACACTACGTTCATCTCAATGTTGATGATATACGTGATGGTGTGGGGATTGGTGCATAAGTTAAAGGATGGTAAAATTAATGGGCATTTGGTTGCGGAGGACGGATTTGAACCGCCGACCTTCGGGTTATGAGCCCGACGAGCTACCACTGCTCTACTCCGCGATAAGTATTATTTTGGATTTAAAAGTGGATGGGGTAAGAGGATTCGAACCTCTGAATGACTGGACCAAAACCAGTTGCCTTACCGCTTGGCGATACCCCAATGTTTTTAAGATTTGTAATTATATAGATTTTAATGTGCTTTGTCAAGACTTTTTAGAATTTTAATAAAAATTAAAATTCTAAAATTAAAGCAATTTATGACTTTAGCTATAAAATTTCTCTTTGTCCTTTTGCATTCACTGGGCTTAAAACACCCATTTTTTCCATTTGCTCTATTATGTTTGCAGCTTTGTTGTAACCTATTTTTAGACGTCTTTGCAGATAACTGATCGACGTTTTTTGCTCACTTAAAATGATCTCTTTGGCCTCTTCGTAAAGCTCGTCAAGCTCATCTTCTCCTAGAGTACCAGCGGCCACACTTCCGCTTGTGCCTTCTTCTATTAAGAATTTCTCATCATAAACTACATCTTGTTGCTCTTTTAAGAAATTTACAACCGTTTCTATCTCTTTCTCGCTAGCAAATGGTGCATGAAGTCTGATCACACCAGGACTTCCAGGAGGTGTAAATAACATATCTCCTCGTCCAAGCAAGCTCTCAGCTCCCATTTGATCAAGGATGACCTTACTATCGATCCTCTGCCCTACCCTATAACTTATTCTACTTGGCAAATTTGCCTTTATAAGGCCAGTCACGACATCAACGCTTGGGCGCTGGGTTGCCACTATCAAGTGTATGCCGCTAGCTCTTGCCATCTGTGCTAGGCGGCCGATATAAAGCTCCACATCCTTGCCACTAGTCATCATAAGATCAGCTAGCTCGTCTATGATCACAACGATGTATGGAAACTGCTCGCCGCCTTCCTCTTTCATCTTTTCATTGTAGCTCTCTATATTTTTCGTACGAGTTTGGCTCATTATCTTATATCTTCGCTCCATCTCAGCGACCATATTGGCAAGTGCAGTGATCGCCTTTTTAGCCTCTGTGATAACTGGAGTTAGAAGATGTGGGATGTCGTTATATATGCTAAATTCAAGCATTTTTGGATCGATCATCATTAGACGTAAAGTTTGCGGGCTATTTCTATAAAGCAAGCTTAAAAGCATCGCGTTTATACCCACACTTTTGCCAGATCCTGTAGTTCCAGCGATTAGCAAATGAGGTAGTTTTTTAAGGTCTGTCACAAAAGGGGCACCGACGATATCTTTGCCAAGCGCCATAGTTAGCGGGCTACTTGCATTTTTAAAGACTTCGCTCTCTAAAATTTCTTTTAGGTATATAGTTTCTAAATTTTGATTTGGTACCTCGATGCCTACCACATCTTTACCAGGGATCGGCGCTTGGATACGGATCGTTTGAGCCTTTAGTGCCATCGCTAGGTCATCTTGAAGTGTTAAAATTTTACTTACCTTGATATGTGGGGCTGGACGAAACTCAAATGTCGTGACGATAGGCCCAGTATAAGTTCTAACCACATCGCCATCTATTTTAAACTTACGGAGTTTATCAAGCAAATTAGAAATTTGTTGATCGATTTCAGCTTCATTGACACTATGCGAGCGTTTTGGCGGATCGTTTAAAAATTTAAGCGGTGGCAAGACAAAATTCTTTGGCTTTTCCACATTTCCTCGCTCTATTTGATCAAGCAACTTCTTATTTTCAGCCACTTCGTTTAAAATTTCAACTCCGTTTATAGTCGAGGCCTTGCTCTCTTTTTCTGGCTCAGGCTCTAGCTCTTCATCTAAATTCTGCTCATCATCATTTAGTACCTGAGCTTCTATAAGCTCTTCTTCTTTTATATCATTATTCTTTTGTTTTTTGCGTTCGATTTTTGGAAGTTGTTTTTGTTTTATCTCTTTTAAATTTCTCTCTTCATGGACTTTTATCTCTTTATCCACAAACGCCTTTCTTAAAACAATGATAAAATTTTCTCTAAAAGCAAGCCCAAGTGAGATAATAAACATCATAAGTATAGCAACAGCAGTGCCGATAGAACCGATCACCTCTTTTAAGGCACTAACTATAAAATTTCCAATTATACCGCCATTTACACTTGAAGCACTCAAGGCTTGAAACATCAAAAAAGCTACAAAAAAGAGGAAAATTCCTACCAAAAACTGAGCAAAATCAAAATCAAATTTCTTAAAATTTTTATAGACAAAATAGCCCAAAATGATCAATAAAAATGGATAAACATACGCGATAAGTCCAAAATATTTGATATTTAAAGCACCAAGACTTTGTCCAAGCGAACCAACAAAATCAGCAGTTGGAGCAGCTGTTGCTATACCAAAATATATAAAAATGCAAACAAAAATTGTAAATAAGATATGTCGTAAAATTTTAGATCCTTTATAAAAAAGGCTTATTATAGCACGCTTGAGTTTAATTTTAAAAAATCAGCAAGCTAGGTGACCTGCTGATTTAAATTTTAATTTAAATAATTTAGCAAGCTTAGTTGATTTATCTTTGCACTTGCTTGTAGGGTTGCTTGATAAGATAGTGAAAGCTGCGTAAATTTCAGATATGACTCCGCATAGTCTGCGTCAATTACATCATTTTTAACAGTTTGTACATTCACTTTCATTACTTCGGCTCGCTCTTTTGTAGCTGTTAAAAGCTTTGATTGAGAGCCGATCTTTGTAAGCTCTTTATTTGCATGATCTATTAAATGATCAAGCCTTTGTAATGCACCTTGCATGCCGGTATTTCGTGGATCATTGCTATTTGCATCAGCTCTATAATATCCCTTTCTAACAGCTTCGATCATATTATCAAGGTCTTGAAAAACGCTCGTACTTGGCTCATCAATAGTTAAGGCATTATTTTCATTAAAGCTAAAGACAGAACCCTTTCCTTGAGGGTGTCCAGCATTACCAGCTGTATCTCTACCAGTGCTATCGCCATCAAATTTATCGCTATTTTTTGCATCATGCATAGTTACTTCTATGTTTGTTACTGATTTTGTCTTATCGGTTAAAACCATTCTACCTTTATCATCTAAAGTTGTCTCTACCGCATCCTTTGTCTTTGATAAAGCCTCTTTATAGGCATTATAGTTTTGATCTCTTTTTACCTTTTCAATATCTGTATCAAAATTTGCGTTTTCTGCATGTGGAGGATTTGGGATATTATCACTTGCTGCCATTGCAACGATATCCATGAGCTGCTTATAAGTAAAATCGCTGGCATAAGTTCTGTAACTTCCAAACTCATCTGAGTTATAGACTGTTAAAGTCCTAGGTGCAGAAGGCGTGCCACCTGGTGGTGTAGATGTTATTTCAAATTGCACTGGAGTATTTGTACCCCCTGCTGTACCCATTTTTACCTTTATATCATATTTTGTACCAGTGATTGACTTTACTTGTAAATTTATCTCTTGGTTGTCGATATTAAAGAGCTCTCTCTTTCTAGCATCAACATCTTTTGGATATAAATTTCTATCGTAGCTCTCCTTTGTACCAGAAACTTCGCTTAGCTTTGTCTGATCTGTTGCATATTCGCCCGTTCTTCTAGCTACTTGAGGTAAATTTGCGATTAGCTCATTATCTTTTCTTTCAAATCTAACCTTATCATAGTCAAATGCATTTGTCGCATTTCCATCTTTATCGGTATATTTGCTCTTTACAAACTCAGTGATATGAACCGTTTTTGGAACGTTATTTGCCATTGTTTCAAGACCTTCAAGAGAATTTACCGCATCAAGCGCGTTGTTTTGAGCGATTGCGCCGCGATTTGGTGCTACTGATGTGGCCGCAACCATATGAAAGTCAATAGTTTGATTACCTTTAGTAAGATCTTTTATATTAAATTGTCCATCGTTATTTATGCTTACATCAACAACTTTTGTTGTTTTTGTATTGCCAAATTCCATGCCGATTTTTTCCATAAGCCCAGCCATTGTTGTATTTGCACTCATCTTAAATTTGCTAGTAAATGTCGTGCCGTCTGGCTTTTTACCTTGCATGAAAAAATATGTATCCGGAAAATTTACATTTGAATTATCTAAAAAATCATAATCCGGATTTATTGTTCCATTGTAAGAGCCGTCACTTCTAACCACTGAATCACTAGCGTAATTTAGCCCGATCATATTTTTTATCTTGCTGTTATCGTTTAGAAATTTTGGCGCATAAGAGATGTCGGTTCTAGTTTGATCAGCTAAACGAACATTTGTAGTCAAAATTTTACTGTAATCACCATCTTTTCCTAAAAATAGATCATATCCTGGGATATTATAAGGAAGCTCAACCTGAGCGCCAGCTGATGTTTTCATATAATCACGGTTGCCTTGATACTTTCCTGCACCATCTATTGGCTTTGTATCAACAGCGCTTCCAGAAAACAAAAACTGCCCATTGACCGAAGTATTTGCAATATTTACAAGGTGATTTTTTATGCCTTGAAGATCATTTGCTAAAGCCTCTAGCGATGTCTTACTATGCACGCTGCTAGCTGCTTGGACTACTTTTGTCTTAAAATTTTCAAGCTGTTTTTCAAACTCTTGCAATGCATTATCTGTATTTTTTGAGAAATTTACAGATTTACCAGTGGCATCAACTACTTGAGTGAGAGTAGTCGCTTCATAATCAAGCCTCATCGCATCATTATAAGTCGCAGCACCATCGTATGGATCTTGAATTTTCAAACCATTTGAGAGCTGCTTATAGCTTTTATTTACACCAGTCATATTTTTTTGGTAGTCATGTAAAGTCTGACTAAAACGTAGTTGGTTTGTTATTCTCATAATTTTTTCCTAAATTTTTATTCACTCTAAGCAAAAATGATTCCGCTTGTTTTTATATCGGTAAAAATTTGATTTTTTTTAGCATAAAAAGTTTATTGTATAATCCAACAAAAATTTACATATAAAACTAGGTAAGAAAAATGGCACTAAAAATTCTCTTTTCTCCAAGCGAAAGTAAAATTTCTCTAAATACAAATAATAAATTTAATGGCAAGGATTTGATATTTCCAGAACTTTTTGACAAAAGAGTTGAAATTTTAAACAGATACGATGAGTTTTTAAAAAACGCAAATTTAGACGAGATAAAAAAGCTTTTTGGGCTAAAAGAGCTTGAAGAGAGCAAGCAGCTGCGAGAAAGCCTATCTCAAAAAGGCAGCATAAAAGCTATTTTAAGGTATGATGGAGTGGCTTATAAACATCTAAACTATCGTGGCTTAGATAATGAGGCGCAAAAATATATAGATAATAATGTTTTAATATTTTCAAATTTATTTGGACCTATCTTAGCAAAAGATGAGATACCAGAATACAAACTAAAGCAAGGTGAAAAGCTAGGTGGCTTTGAAATTTCAAAATTTTATGAAAAAAATTTTAGTAAAGCGGTTGATGATTTTTTGCAAAATGATGAGATTCTAGACCTTAGAGCTAAGTTTTATGAAAAATTTTACACTATAAAAAAAGAATACATAGCTTTTTGCTTTATAAAAAATAAAAAAATAGTGAGTCATCACGCAAAAGCATATAGAGGCGAAGTCTTGCGCCAGATAGCAAATAAGCTTGTAAAAAATAAAGATGAACTAATGAGCTTAAATTTTAAAAATTTAAGGCTTATTGATATGAAAAAGATTGGTCTAAAGACCGAGCTTATGTTTGAAATTTGCGAGTAAATTTTTAAAAAAATTGCATTTTTTGTTAAAAAAACGTAAAAAAGAGCTAAATTTAGGGAAAAAGTATTGTATTTTTTTTTAAAAGAGTGTAATATAGCCACATAACTTCTTAAAAGGATGGTTCATGAAAAAAGCTGAATTTATTCAAGCTGTTGCCGATAAGGCTGGTCTTTCAAAAAAAGATACTCTAAAAGTTGTTGATGCTACTTTGGAGACAATCCAAGCAGTTCTTGAAAAAGGCGATACAATTAGCTTTATAGGCTTTGGTACTTTTGGTACTGCTGACAGAGCTGCAAGAAAAGCTAGAGTTCCTGGAACTAAAAAAGTTATCGATGTTCCTGCTAGCAAAGCAGTTAAATTCAAAGTTGGCAAAAAACTTAAAGAAGCAGTTGCTGCTGGTGCTGCTAAAAAAGGTAAAAAGAAATAATTTTCTTTTTCGGGGAGCAACTCTCCCCTTTTTCCTCTCATACAAAAATTAATTTTCAATCTTAACTTTAGCCCGAGTGGTGAAACTGGTAGACGCGCCAGACTCAAAATCTGGTAAGGGCAACCTTGTGTCGGTTCGAGTCCGACCTCGGGCACCATTATTTACCTAAATAATTTCTAAATTTATCCGATATTATCTGCAACATCTTTAAAAAGGATTTTAGATGAATATTGCATCGTTAAAATATAACTTTATAAATTTAAAAGATTTAGAAAATCCTACAGATATGCTCCATGCCTTTAAGGATAAACAAGGTTTAGAGATAAATAACGAACAAATTTCAAGTCTAAAAGAAAGTATAAAGACGGGCAAAGTTATAAATATCACTGATGCCGAGATCAAAGAGCAAAATAGACACAAAATCCTACAAAAAGTAGAAGAAATTTTAAATAACTACTCAAAAAATCTCATCTACAGCAACAATAAAATTCACTCCGATGAGCTTTCTAGAGGCTATCATTTTAATGAAAATGCCTACTTTAAAAATATAAAAGCTTCAGATAGTAGTAGCATGCTATCTACACTAAAAAGTGGATACCTAGAAAATACAAAATTTAAAAATTTAAACGATTACGCCTATTCAAACACTCTAAAAACAAAATATGGAGAAGTAGAAGTATTTTTAGATATTTACGGCGATAACGATAAACTTGGCACTACAAAATTAGAAAATAATAGCTATCTTTTTAGCTTTGATAGCAACAATGACGGTGTGTTAGATCAAAAAGACATACTCTTTGATAAGTTAAAAGTAAGGGGTTATGATAAAGACGGAAATGAAAAAATAGCAAATTTAAGCGATGTAATGCCAAGGGTTGATCTTAGGCAGTTTATCAGCACAAATGTCATAAATCACAACCAAATAAAAAGAGAAGAGCTAAATCGTAAAGCAACGATCACAAATAATCCCGATCTTTACGTGGATACAAAAGATATTGATTATAGACACTCTTACTACGCCTCAGATCCAAATACTTTGTTCGCTGCAGAAAACAGATATGAAAAGATAGAGAAAAATGATATAAATAATTTCTTTAAAAAATATGCCCAAAATGACGGCTGGGTCGATCTAAGACACAATAACATCTTTGGCAAAGATAGCTCTTTTAAAAATTTTGCCTATCTTAAAGTGGGTTTTGATGACACTGCAAGACTAAACGAGTTTAATCCGATCATTGAGCCGAGCAAAGATTACAAAAAAGATGAAAATTTCTCATATACAAAATTTCAAAAAGATAGTTTTATGAAATTTTACAAAGATTATAACGCTGAGTTTGACGCATACAACAAGATGATAGAAAATCTTGGCAATAATTTAAAGAAATTTGAAGAAAATGCGGATGCTTATATATCAAAGCTTGAGAAGACAAAATCAGCCAAAATGATAGCCATGGAAAATGAATTTAGTAAAGCAACTGGGCTTGAGTTTAGTATGTCAAATTTAAAAAAGGTAAAAAGAGCTTTTATGCTAAATGAATCCACGGCGGCAACAGCCTTACAAGATAGTGACAGCGTAATAGCTATGAAGCTAAACAAAGATGGTAGCATCAGACTAAAATTTGATAGTGGTAGAGAGATAGACGTAAAAGAGCTTTATAACGATACTGGCAAGCTAAATACACCAAGTGAGCTAAAAACTAGCATAAATTTAGAGGCAAAAGAGATGAGTAATGTGCAGCTAAATAGCTTGGATTTTAAAGATATTGGCTTCATGCAAGGTGATAAAATCGTAAGCCTAAAAGATGCTGGAGCGATCGCTATTGCCAATCTATCTAATAAATTTGAGAGTAAATTTTTAATCAGTCTAAATAATGGCAAAAGCATATCTACAAGAGAAATTTATAATATAAGCTATCTTGAGAATGATTTAAAGAGCAAAGAAAAGATAGATGAGAGAGATAAATTTTATAAAAAGGTTGATATCAAGGCATAAATTTTGAGAGCAAATTTTAAAAAAGGTTTATTGTAATTTAATCTTATGGGTCCTATAATCAATTTTCCGTAAAAATTTAGATTTAAAAGAGAATGCTATGAACTTCACTCCACTTTTTGCAATTTTTTTCATAATCGCAACTGGTTTTTTTGCTAAAAAAGTCGGCATTGTTGAGCAAAAGCACTCGATCCCATTTGTGGATTTTGTCCTTTGTTTTGCAATGCCTGCGCTAATCTTTGACAAAATTTATCACGTAAACGTCGATGTTTCGCTTATAAATACAATTTTAATTGGCTTTGGCTCAACAGCTATCAGTGCCGTCATGGCATTGGTGCTTGGCAAGATCTTTAAATTTACTAAAGTAACAACTGTTAGTATGGTCATGCTAAGTCTTTTTGGTAATACCCTATTTGTCGGTATGCCGGTCATTCAGGGCTTCTTTGGCGATGCGATGGTAAATGAGGTCATCTTTTACGATCAGATAGCCACTGGTATCCCACTTTCTATCCTTGGGCCACTTATTCTCTCTTTTGCTGCACCAGAGAAGGTTTCGTTATTTCAAAATACGATGAAAATTTTAAAATTTCCGCCATTTATCGCGCTTATTATGGCTCTTATCTTAAAAGAAGTCCCTTTGCCTGAGTTTATCTTTGCTCCACTTAGGATGTTTGAAGGCAGCGTTACTCCGGTGGCACTTTTTGCGATTGGTGTTGGCCTTAACTTTAGCAGTATCACAAGCTCATATAAAGGCGTTAGCGTTGTGCTTTTGTGTAAGATGATCTTGCCAGCTATCGTATTTTTTATCATATTAAAAGTCTCAGGTATCCAGATGAGCAAAACTTGGGTCGTTGGCCTCTTTCAATGTGCAATGCCAACATCAGCCCTTGCAAGTGCGATGGTCATAAAATCTGGGCTTGATAGCTCGCTAGCCATCTCATCAGTGGCCATAGGCGTGCTGTTTTCATTTATCACGCTTCCAGTTATCTATTTTGTATTTGCATAAATTCACGCTCACTTCACACTAATGAGATAGTATTTCATCATATTTCATTTAAAGGAGACGTTATGAAGAAATTACTACTAGTTGCACTTGGTGCTATGTTTATGCTTGGTGGTCTTGCAAATGCTACTGAAATGATGAAAAAAGATGACATGGGCAAAGACGAGATGATGAAGAAAGAGCAAATGATGAAAGATGACATGGCTAAAAAACCCATGATAAAAAAAGATGAAATGAAAAAAGATGACATGGGCATGAAAGACGAAATGAAAAAAGACGACATGGGTATGAAAAAAGACGAAATGAAAAAAGGTATGTAAAGGCGGTAAATGGTTAGAATTTTGCTCGTTGAAGATGATGAAATTTTACTTGATCTCATCAGTGAGTATCTAAGCGAAAATGGCTATGAGGTCACTACTTCAGATAATGCCAAAGAAGCGCTTGATCTCGCCTACGAGCAAAATTTCGACCTGCTTATACTTGACGTCAAACTCCCACAAGGAGATGGCTTTTCACTTCTTTCTTCCTTAAGAGAGCTAGGTGTTAGCGCACCTAGCATCTTTACCACCTCGCTAAATACCATAGACGATCTTGAAAAAGGCTACAAAAGTGGCTGCGACGACTATCTAAAAAAGCCATTTGAACTAAAAGAGTTACTCATACGTATACAAGCGCTTCTAAAGAGAAATTTCTCACATCACAGTGGCGATGCGATCAAAATTTCAAGCGAATTTAGCTTTCATCCACAGAGCAAAACACTAAGCAAAGATGGTAAAAACGTAAATATCTCTAGTAAAGAGAGCGACCTACTCGCCCTATTTTTGCAAAACAAAGGCAAAATTTTAACCAAAGATGAAATTTTTAATAAAATTTGGAAATTTGACGAGGAGCCAAGCGAGCTTAGCCTTCGTGTCTATATCAAAAATTTACGTCAAATTTTAGGCAAAGATGCCATTTTAAATAGGCGTGGGGACGGCTATGTCTATGTCTGAAAAGACGCAAATTTTATTTAAAATTTTATCCCTTTATCTTGTTAGCTCTGTGCTATTTTTGGGATATTTTTTTATAAACGACTACAAAAACAAAAAAGAAGCGCTCATTTTAAACGAGGTGAAGTCTTTAAAAGAGATAAAAATGGGCATTTACATGAAAGCTAGAATGAATGGACTTGACTCAATTTCAAGTCTAACAAAAGAAAAAGGCGTGCATGCTTGCATCGTGCTAAACAATGGTGAGAAAATTTATCAAGACTTTGACTGCCAAAAGATCGACAAAAGCAAAAATGTAAATTTGATCAGCGGCAAGGTCGCGATATTTGAAAAGATCCAGTACATGGACGACAACACCACAGACGAGCTCTCACACGCAGATATTTTTCTAGTTGGTAAAAATATCAACGGCGAAATTTTATCCTTGCAAATTTCGATCACATTAAAGGCACTCTTTTTCTTTTTTGCCCTGCTCTTTGTTGCCTTTTACCTCGCAAAACTAAGCCTAAGACCGCTTTATGAAAAGATAGATACGCTAAACCGCTTCATAAAAGACTCAACACACGAGATAAATACACCTCTAAGCGTTATCTCGATGAGTATAGAAACGGCTGATCTTGACAACCTAAATGAGCGAAATTTAAAGCGTTTTAATAATATCAGCCTTGCCGTAAAGAGCCTAGGTAGCATCTATGACGCGCTCGTTCATCTAAGCTTCAACCTTGATAGGCCAGGCAAAAAAGAGCTAATAGATCTAAATTTGCTAACCACACAAAGGTTAAACTATTTTTCGCCATTTTTTGCCAAACGCGGACTTAAGATAGAGGCTAGTTTAAAGCCAAGCTTCATAAACGCAGACCTTGAGGATGTGAGTAAAATTTTAGACAACCTCTTAAGCAACGCCTCCAAATATGCAGCGCCAAATTCAAAGGTTAGCATCGTTTTAGAGCCAAATTTCTTTAGCATAAGTAACTCTGGGCGCGGCATAAGCAAAGAGGATCAGATGAAAATTTTTGATCGCTACACGAGATTTAACGACGATCAAGGCGGCTTTGGCATAGGGCTAAATTTAGTAAAAGAGTGCTGCAAGAAAAATGGCATCACCGTAAAATGCCAAAGCGAGCTTGATGGCGAGACTACGTTTTTGCTCTCTTGGCAGAGTTAAATTTTAAAATAATCCTACTCTAAATAATAAAATTTATTAAAAAAGATAATTTATGTCCAAAATTTATTTTTGATAAATTTTATTAATATTATAATCCTTTTACAAAATCTTAATCAAGGAGAAAAGTATGAAACTACTAGAAAAATATGGGCTTTTCATAAATGGTGAGTGGCGCGACGCAAAAGACGGCGCTACACTTGATGCAAAAAATCCAGCAAACGGCGAGCACCTTGCAAAGATCGCTGATGCTACCGAAGAAGATGTAAATGACGCAGTTCGTGCTGCACGTGAGGCTTTTAAGAAATTTAAACATACCACAGTTAGCGAGCGTGCAAAGCTACTAAACAAGATCGCTGATATCATCGATGAAAACAAAGAGCACTTGGCAAAAGTCGAGAGCATGGATAATGGCAAGCCGATCCGCGAGACGCTAAATGTCGATATCCCTTTTGCGGCAGAGCATTTTAGGTACTTTGCTGGCGTTATCATGGGCGAAGAAGGCAGCGCAAACGTCCTTGACGAGAAACAACTCTCTATCGTTTTGCGTGAGCCAATAGGTGTTGTGGGTCAGATCGTACCTTGGAATTTTCCATTTTTGATGGCAGCTTGGAAGCTAGCTCCAGTGATCGCAGCAGGCGATGCGAGTATATTTAAGCCATCAAGCGAGACAAGCCTTAGCGTGCTTGAGCTATTTAGACTGATAGATAAAATTTTGCCAAAAGGCTTAATAAACATAGTAACCGGCAGAGGCAGCAAGAGTGGCGAGTGGATCAAAAACCACCCAGGCCTCGACAAGCTAGCATTTACTGGCTCAACCGAGATCGGCCGCGATATCGCTATAGCTGCGGCTCGCCGTATCATCCCAGCTACACTTGAGCTTGGCGGCAAGAGTGCAAATATCTTCTTTAGCGACGCAAATTTAGACAAAGCGCTTGATGGTCTTCAGCTTGGAATACTATTTAACCAAGGTCAAGTTTGCTGCGCAGGTTCAAGAATTTTCGTAGAAGAGAGCTTTTATGACAAATTTATAGAGGCTGCGGTTAAGAAATTTAGCACCATAAAAGTTGGCGATCCGTTAGATCCTAGCACTCAAATGGGCTCACAAATCAATAAAAAACAAGCTGAGCAAATTCTAAACTACGTCGAGATCGGCAAAAAAGAAGGCGCAAAAGTGGCAGTCGGTGGCAAAGCCTACACAGCAAATGGTTGCGACAAGGGCGCATTTGTCGAGCCAACACTGCTAGTTGATGTGACAAATGATATGAGAGTGGCTCAGGAAGAAATTTTTGGTCCAGTTGGCGTTGTCATCAAATTTAAAGATGAAGCCGAACTTATCAAAATGGTAAATGACAGCGAATACGGCCTAGGTGGCGGAATTTTCACGCAAGACATCACAAAAGCACTTCGCGTTGCAAGGTCTATGGAGACTGGCAGAGTCTGGATCAACACCTATAACCAAATCCCAGCAGGCAGCCCATTTGGCGGCTATAAAAACTCAGGCATCGGCCGCGAAACTCACAAGATCATACTTGAGCACTACACTCAAATGAAAAACATAATGATCGATCTAACCGGCAAGGTTAGCGGCTTTTACGCACAATGATTTTAGGGAGCTTAGGCTCCCTTCTACTTTAAATTCCTTAAATTTTAAATATCTTTTACTAGGTTTTAACTTTATATATCGCTAGCATTACGCCAATATAGTACAGCTATACAAAAGTGTTTTCTTAACACTACATTTTTAAGCTTAATAGACTAAAATTTGATACAAAGGAGAAAAATTGAGCGAGCAAATTTATATCATAGGCGATGTGCACGGCTGTTTTAACACGCTTTTAGAGCTTATCAAGCAGTTTCCAGACAAAGAAAAATCACAAATTTGCTTTGTCGGAGATGTGATAGATCGGGGGCTTTTTAGTTGCGATGTAGTCGAGCTTATCATACAAAATAACTATAAAATGGTAATGGGAAACCACGAAAGAAGGTTACTAAGCAATAAATATGAATTTTTAAACAACCAAGCACCATTTGACACGAGTTGGTTTTTCAACAATGGTGGCGTGGCGACATATGGATCATACCTAGCTCAAAGCCTAAATTTTAAACAAAGACACATAGAATTTTTAGAGAGTAGCCCAGTATATTTAGAGTTTAAAAACCACAAAAACCAAAATGGCGAGCATTTGGTCGTTTCACACTCGGCTGTTGGTAAATTTTGGACTTTAAGAGATGATGATAGCTCAAGAGATGAGTTTAGAAGGCATGTACTATCAGGCAGAGGCGATATGATGCAAGTTGAAGGCATATTTAATGTCTACGGACATACGCCAGTGCGTGAGGCTAAGCTCTATACGAATAGCGCCAATATCGATACGGGATGTGTTTTTAATGAAGAAGGATATGACAAGCTAAGTGCCTTAGAATTTCCATCGATGAAAATTTATACGCAAAAAAATGTTGAAAATTTTAATAAACAAGGATAAAAAATGTGGTTTTCTAAAAAGAGCTCTAGCTTTGCAAGCAGAGTTGATAAATTTTGGAGCGAGTTTGGCAAAAATTTAGACGCCATCAAACAAAATTTAGAAGATAAAAATTTTGAAGCTGCAAGCAAAATGACCGAAGAAGCGCTAAATTTATGTTTAGTTGATCCAACTTTTATGATAGGCCTTATTGATGGAAAGATCGATCTAGTACTCACTCCAGAAGGACTTAAACATAGGCTTTTGTGGCTTAAATTTATAAAATCGCGCATGCCAAAAGAGTATGAGGCAAAGCTTACTTGCACACTTGGCAAACCACGTGCACCGCGCAATGTAGCTACTATACAAATGTATGGCGTAAGCGTTGATGCAAATGAGGTCATGGTCTATGCAAATTTTAACGACAAAAGCGTAGATATGTGCCTATATAACGAGACTCTAAGTAAGCTTAAAAGCGAAGATGAAAATAAGGCATATACATTATCACTCATACTTTGTGACAACGTAGTTGGTGAGATGATCATGATAAATATGCTTGGAGAGTTTGAGATAATAGACGAGCCAAGAGAAAAAGGCGTGCCACTGATCGACTTTGCCGATCTTATAGATGAGAAATTTGGTAAAGAAGCCTCAAACGAGCCACTTAAGAATTTTATAGTCTATGAGCTAGAACCTCGCTCAAACAAGCTACGTGACGACGTTTTCACAGGATTTACATCTCTTATCGAGCTACTAAACGAGTACTACGACGGTGCAAGCGATACTTATAACGAAGCTTTTGAGCTTGGCATAAATTTTTGCTTTTTAGCCATATCTCACGGTGGCGACATACAGTTTGGCGTTGATAGCAAAAACAAAATTTCAGATGCGCTAAAAGAGAGTGAAATTTGCGAGATCATAGGTGAAGCAAATGGCGAGATGCGATCTTACATAGATCTTATCTGTTTTGATAAAGATGAGCTGGCCAAGACTGCTAGCAAATTTAGTAAAGAGCTTGGTATAAAGATAGAAATTTGCGAGTTTAAACGCTGATTTTACATAAGATTTTACATAAAATAATATAAATCACGCTAGCTGGTGTGAACTATTAAATTTATCTTTTAAATTTTGAGCTGTTTGAGAGATAAGCGCAAAGCTTTAGTCCATATAAAAAGATGATCCACGAGATGTAGATCCAGACAAAGAAGAAAAGCACTGCTGAAAACGAGCCATAAACGCTTAGATAGGTTTTATTATAAAGGACATAATAGACAAAGGCCGACTTGCCAATATACCAAACAAGCGAAGCGGCAAATGAGCTAAAAAATGCGCTTTTAAACTTTATCTCGTCATTTACTGAGATGAGATATGTGATGCAAAATATCGCCCAAATGATGAGATATGGGAATATGCTCAAAAAATTTATCGAGTTTGTGATCACGTTTGAGTTTAGCATCTCTTGAATGAGGCTTGAAAGATAAAAACTACCAGCAAGACCAAGTGGCGCGAGCGTGATAAGCGTCCAATACGAGCTAAGTGCTGACCAAAATCCTCTAGCCTTACTTGCACGTGTCACTTTCAAAACTACATACTCGTAGTCACTAAAAAACATAGCCGATGTAAATATCATCGCTACAAAGCCAACTATGCCCAAATTTCCGCTATTTTGTAAGAAATTTTGCAAGTAGTTTGAAATGATCTCTTGGTTGCTTGGCAAAAGAGCCGAAAAGATAAAGTCCTGAATCTTGGCGTAATAATCCTCAAAACTAGGCAGTTTTGTAAAGATAGAAAACGATATAAGAAGTATCGGAATGATCGATAAAATCGTATGAAAACTAAGGCTTGAAGCGTAGTGAAAGAGCTCTTTGTCCTTAAGCGTTGGAAGTAAATTTAAAAACTCTTTTAAACTTTGTTTACTTAAGGACAAACGGCTCATTTATCAGTTATCTTCTTCAAAAAGTTTTTCGTAGTGAGCGTCGTAGTTGTTAATGTGCTCGCTATTTAGCTTCCAAAACACAGTGTCTATGTCGCTAACTCTTGTATAAAATGGTAGCTGATAGTACTCAACCTCGCCACTTTTAAATTCTTTTAGCACTTTAAAGCTTTGGCAATCGGCAAAAACGCTTCTGCCATCCATCGCTACGAAAATTAGACCAGCTGCACTTTGAGCACACATTTTTCTAAAGTCATCTCTGCTTGGATTTGGCTTGTATTCGTAGCTTAGATACGCTCCTATAATATCTGGGTGGATAAATATCATATTTGGAAACGCAGAAGTGATCTCTTCGTAAATTTCTTTATTTGGCACGATGATTAATGAGCGGTTATAAAGATAGTTTAGCACGACCATATCGCCATTTGCAGGTGCAATGCCTGGAAGTGGGAGTGCCTTTTGTTCAAGCAGATCAAACACCTCAAATCTAATCTTAGCAAAGCCAGAATTTTTTGAGATAACGCTAACTCTTGCGATGATAGAGCTATCAGTATCGAATTTATGAAGCACAACGCCACTTGAGCCGATTAAAATTTCTGGACTATCAACTATCGTCGCTGTGCCATCACTATCGACGCTAATTATAGGAGTTCTATACTCATTTAAAGAAAAATCAGCCCCAAAAGCAAAGCCAAAAACTAGCGATAAAATCACAAATATACGTTTCAAAAATATCTCCTAAGTTTAAATTTTTAGAGCGATTATAGCCTAAAATGCTTTATCTTTTGCAAAATTAAAGCAAGTTTTAGTTAAAATCCCACCAGCTTTTTAAAAGGATATTAATGCCTCGTATTTTTATAATTTTTGCAATATTATCTATAAATTTATACGCTATAAAGCCAAGTATCGACGAACTTAGCTGGCCAAATGGAAGTAACTTCTTAAATTTCTTAGAGACAAACAAAATCCCACTTTCACTTTACTATAACTTAGCAACCGAAGATCAAGAACTAACAGAAGAGATCATCGCTGGCACAAAGTATCAAATTTATAAAGACGACAACGGCAACACCAAACAAGTACTAATCCCTGTTAGTGACGAGCTTCAAATGCATATTTTTAGAGATGACAATGATAAATTTAAGCTCGAATTTCTTCCCATCTCTTATCAAAGTGAGGATAAATTTTTAGCCTTAAAGGTCGATAAATCAGTCTCTGAGGACATTTTTGACTATACTGGCTCTGGCACGCTAGCTCTTGGCTTTAAAGAAATTTTTAAAGGAAGTGGCATTGATTTTAAAAAGATAAACAAAGGCGATACGATCGCTATCGTTTATAATCAAAAAATACGTATGGGCCGCTCTTTTGGTACTCCAGAAATTTATGCTGCGATGATAGAAACGAAAAATAAACGATATGTCATGTATAAATTTGAAGATAAATTTTATGATAAAAACGGCAAGAAAAATGATAAATTTTTATTAGTCCGCCCTCTTGCAAATGCTAGAATCACATCAGCTTTTACTCTAAAAAGATGGCACCCTATTTTACAAAGATATAGAGCGCACCTTGGCGTTGACTACGGTGCTCCAAAAGGTACACCAATCAAAGCTGCAGGCGATGGTACGGTTAAATTTGTCGGACAAAAAAGCGGATATGGCAGAACCGTCATCATCTCCCACGCTGGTGGCTATGAGACACTTTATGCTCACCTAAATGGCTTTGCTAAAGGCATAAAAGGTGGTTTAAAAGTCAAGCAAGGCACGCTTATAGCTTACGTTGGCACAAGCGGTATGAGCACAGGGCCACATCTTCATTTTGGTCTTTATAGAGATAATAAGCCTATCAATCCAGAAAGTGCAATAAAGGTCGTTAAAAGCCTAGAGGATAAGAAAGAATCAGCTAAATTTAAAGCAGTTGTTAGCAAAAATGACGAGCTAATAAAAAATGCTTTAAGCAATGAAAAAGAGTATCACAAAGTGGAATTTTTCCCTAATGTAATAGAATTTTAAAGGTAAAACTTGAGCCAAGAACTAGAAGAAGCAAAAGAGCTGATAGATCAGCATTTAGATGAAAATTTAGAAGACAATGAACTCTCGCCTTACGAGCTAGCCCAGCACCTAAAAACACTTAAAAAGCACGATGAAGAGCTTTTTGCTCACTATCTTGAGAAGCTAGATCCTGAAATTTTAGGTGATGTTGCTATTGAGTTACCTGATCATATGCTAAAAGATGTGATCGAACAACTTCCAGCTGAAAAGATCGTAGAAGCACTTGAAGAGCTAGAGAGTGATGATGCGACTGACTTGCTTCAATACATCGAGGACATTGACGAGGATAAAGCTAGAGAGCTTTTTAACGAGCTTGACAGAGAAAACCAAAATGAAATTTTAAGGCTTAGAAGCTACGAAGAAGATAGAGCCGGTGCTCACATGCAAACAGAGCTCTTCTCGGCTCATCTTGAGGAAAAGCTTGGCAATGCAGTAGCAAGACTTAGACGAGAAAAACAAGAAGGCAAGCTAGAAAATATCTCGCAGCTTTTTATTATCGATAAAAATGGCGTTTTACAATACGCTATTCCGCTTGAAGATCTTATACTTTTTGATTTTACAAAGACGCTAAAGCAAAATATCGAGTCAGCACAGATCGATCACTACAAGCCACACGTTGCAAATGATATGGACCTTATGCAAAATGTCGCTGATATGTTTCAAGAGTACGATCTAAACGTTATTGCAGTTACTAGTAGCACTGGAATTTTGCTTGGTCGTATCACGTCTGATGATATTCACGACTACATTCAAGAGAGTGCAACTGAGCAAATTTATAACCTGGCCGGCGTTGATGACGAGTCAGAAGAGGACGATACGCTATTTAAAGCAGGTCGTGGTCGTGCGGTTTGGCTTGGTGTAAATTTACTAACAGCTCTTTTTAGCTCATCCATAATCGGACTTTTTGATGAGACAATCGCAGCTTACGTCGCTCTTGCTGTTTTAATGCCAATAGTTGCATCAATGGGTGGAAATACCGGCACACAAGCGCTTGCCGTTACGGTTCGCCGTTTAGCGCTTGGTGAGATCGAGTTTAAAGATGCCAAAAATGTTCTAAAACGTGAGGTTAGTATTTCACTCATAAATGGACTAATCTTTGGTGTGGTAATGGGCATAATCGCCTCTGTTTGGTTTGACAAAGGTATGCTTGGCGTTGTTATCGGGCTTAGCATGGTTACGAATTTATTCTTTGCTGGCTTTTTTGGCACGATTATACCTTTAACGCTAAGGCGCTTTAACATAGATCCTGCAGTCGGCTCAGCCGTCATTCTTACTACTTTTACTGATGCGATAGGATTTTTTAGCTTTTTAGGACTTGCAAAATGGATACTACTATAACCAATTTAGAAATTCTGCCTCTTGATGAGTCAAAATACCTAAAGCCATTTAAGATGAAATTTATGCAAAATGGTGTCCAAAGAGACTGGGACTGCGTAAAAGTGATGAATAGCGTTAGTATTTTTTTATATCACGAGCAAAAGGATGCCTTTTTGTTTGTAAAGCAGTTTCGCCCGGCTGTTTGGTACTCACAAGAGAAAGAAGGCATCAAAACAAATGAGCAAGGCTTTACTTATGAGCTTTGCGCAGGGCTTATGGATAAAGGACTAAGCGAAGAGCAAACAGCTAGAGAAGAAGCGATCGAAGAAGTGGGCTATGAGCTAAAAGAGATAGAGCGTATCACAATGACATACGGTGCTTTTGGCTTTGGAGGCAACACACAAACGATGTTTTACGCTAAAATCGATGAGAATATGAAAGTAAATTCTGGCGGTGGCGTCGATGGCGAAGACATCGAGCTTATTTTTATAAAACGAGAAGATATGATGAAATTTGCCTTTGACGAGAGCAAAGTCAAGGGCTTTGGGCTCATATTTGCTTATTTGTGGTGGGAGAAATTTAAAAGCTAAAACGATATCTTTTTAATAAGCGCAAAAACAACGACTGCCACTAAAAAGATACCAACTAATATCACATAATCAGACATAACAAGCCTTTAAATTTAAGTTTTGACTTATTGTAACCAAAATTTTAAATAAAGTAAGAACTTTATAACCGCACATATCATAAAATAACTCAAAAACGCACAAGGAGAAGATGATGAGCGAAAATGAAACTCTTTTTATAAACCGAGAATTAAGCTGGCTACGCTTTAATTCAAGGGTGCTCGCTCAGTGTGAAAAGGAAATTCCTTTACTTGAAAAGCTAAAATTTATAGCCATTTATATGACAAATCTTGATGAATTTTATATGATCAGAGTTGCTGGCTTAAAGCAGCTTTTTGCAGCTGGAGCTACTACAAGCAGTGGCGATGGCATGAGCCCACTTGATCAGCTAAGAGAGATTAGAAAATATCTACAAAATGAGCAAAATTTAGTAGAAGATCACTATAAAAAAACAGTAAATGCTCTTAGCAAAGAGGGGCTTTTTATAAAAAATTATGACGAACTTGATGATAGCTTGAAACAAAAGTGCGACGAATACTTTTTCTCAAATATCTTGCCAGTCATCGTTCCTATCGCTGTAGATGCGACTCATCCATTTCCGCACCTAAACAACCTTAGCTTCTCTCTTGCCGTTAAGCTTGCTGATATCGAACATCCAGAAATTTTAAAATACGGCATGATAAGAATTTCAAGAGTCTTGCCACGTTTTACACAGCCAAGTAGCAATGTTTTTGTGCCGATTGAAACGATCGTACATCGCCACGCAGAAGAAATTTTTCCAGGATATAAGCTACTTAGCTCAGCTGCTTTTAGAGTGACAAGAAACGCTGATATCGTCATTGAAGAAGAAGAAGCGGATGATTTTATGATGATACTTGAGCAAGGGCTAAAGCTTCGCAGAAAAGGGGCTTTTGTTCGTATGCAAATCGATAAAAACGTAGATGCTGACATCTTGGACTTCTTAAATTTTCATATGAAAATTTTTCATAAAGATGTCTATTTTTCAAGTATTCCGCTCACTCTTAGCTCACTTTGGGAGATAGCTGGAAGTAAAAATTTTACCCACCTAGCAAATGCGCCTTACGTTCCAAAGACATTACCGCCATTTGGCAATGGCATATCTGTGTTTGACGCCATAGATAAAGAAGATGTGCTCTTAGTGCATCCATTTGAGAGCTTTGATCCAGTTGTAAGCTTTATCAAAGAAGCCAGCAAAGATCCAAAAGTCATATCTATTCGAATGACACTTTATAGAGTCGATAAAAGCTCACCAATAATTCAAAGCCTAATAGACGCCGCAAGTGATGGCAAGCAAGTAACTGTGATGGTTGAGCTAAAAGCTAGGTTTGATGAGGAAAATAACCTACACTGGGCAAAGGCGCTTGAAGACGCAGGTGCGCACGTGATATACGGCATCACAGGCTTTAAGGTGCATGCAAAAGTTAGCCAGGTCATCCGCCAAATCGGCGATAAGCTTAAATTTTATATGCACTTTGGCACAGGCAACTACAACGGCAGTTCGGCTAAAATTTACACCGACGTGAGCCTATTTACGAGCAAAGAGGAATTTAGCCAAGATACGACTTCGTTTTTTCACATCCTCTCAGGATATAATAAAAATCGCCGTCTAAACGCTCTTAGCATGTCACCTTTTCAGATAAAAGAGCGCATTATCGAAAAGATAAGAGTAGAAGCAAGCAAAGGCAGCGAGGGTAGGATCATCGCCAAAATGAACGCACTAATCGATGAAGATGTGATAAATGAGCTTAGCCGCGCATCAAACGCAGGCGTGAAGATCGATCTTATAGTTCGTGGTGTGTGCGGACTAAGGCCTGGCATAAAAGGCAAAAGCGAAAATATAAAAGTTCGCTCAATAATCGGTAAATACTTAGAGCATGCTAGAATTTTATATTTTAAACATGCTCAGCCAAAAATTTATATCTCAAGTGCTGACTGGATGCCAAGAAATCTAGAGCGTCGCTTGGAGCTTATGACGCCTATTTTTGAGCCAAGGCTTCAAGAGAGGTTGCTTGAAATTTTAGAGCTTCAGCTAAGCGATAACGATCTAGCATTTGAGCTACAAAATAGCGGTGAATACGTAAAAGTAGCAAGAAGCGAAAATGAAAAAGTAATATCTTGCCATGAAGTTTTGGAAAATTATATATCTAAAATTTATAAATCTGTAAAAAAAGACACCGACAAAGCAAAAGCCGATATGCTCGCAAGCAAGCTCTTAAAAGAGAGCTAAAAATAAATTAAGCTTTTAGACCTAGTCTAAAAGCTATTTTTAAATCAGCATAAAAAACACCAGCATTTGATTAAGTAAGTCTTATTAAAAATTTCAAATCCGCAGCAAAAAGCAAAATTTATAAATTTACTTGAGCCCCTCAAAGCTAGCCAAATATTTCAAATTTTTTAAACAACTCTGGCTCATCTTTTACTATGCCGCGCTTAACTAGATCAGCAACTACTTCGCGGTCACAATCCGTTTGTAGCGGCCAGCCACGCGTATATCCCTCTAGCTCGTCCTTGCTCGTCGCATCTACGCAGAAATTTTCACCATCTATGAAAATATCACGCAAAGCATCGATATTATTTGTCACACGCCAAAGTAGCATATATGGGTTTTCAAGGTGATTTTGCATATCTACAACGATAAGGAGTTTGAAAAATTCTCTAAATGTCAAAAGCTTGTCAAAAAGCTCTTTTACCACACAATCTTTTTCAAATTTCACAACACAAATAGGCGTTTTAGTATCCGTTTTAAACTGCTTAAGCTCTTTTACATTTGGCGTAACGCTTTGAAATTTAGCCAAAAGCTCGCTGTCGCTTAAAACCACAGGGCTAAATTTACAAAAGTCTTGCGTCGCATCTACACCGAGTTTGCCGCCAAAGCACGAATTTGGACTAGCGTGATCAAGCTGATCGCACACGCCTTGGCTTATTAGCACACTCTGGCTACCAAAACGATTTAGAACAAAGCTAGTAAATTCATCATAATCTTTAAGCTCAGGCGCATCGGCTCCAACAAAAATGGCATGTTTTACAAAACTCATCTGCCCAACGCCCCAAAATGCGTGCATAGCCTGCTTTGCATGAGCTGGATAGAGCGTATTTATCTTGGCCAAGATTAGGTTGTGAAAAACGCCATTTTCAGGCATATTGTAGTCTAAAAGCTCAGGCACGGCCGTTCGCAAAAGCGGCAAAAAAACCCGCTCAGTCGCCCAGCCCATATATTTATCCTCAAGTGGCGGCTTTCCGACCACAGTCGCGTGAAATATAGGCTCACGCTTGCTAGTTATCGCCGTTACATCCATCACCGGAAAAGGCTCGATAGGAGTATAAAAGCCAGTATGATCGCCAAATGGGCCTTCAAGCTCACACTTAGCCGTATCCACAAAGCCCTCTATCACGTAGTCTGCATCGTGTGGGACGCAAATTTCATTTGTTAAGGATTTTACAAGTTTGGCTGGCTCTTTTCGGATAAAACCATAAAGTAAAAGTTCAAAAACTCCCTTTGGAAGCGGCGCTTGCCCACACCAGATGTAGAGTGGATCGCCACCAATCGCCACAGAGACTGGCATTTTTTTGCCTGCACGCTTGTACTCGTGAAAGAAATTTGCACCGTCTTTGTGGATCTGCCAGTGCATGCCAAGGCGGTTTTTGTCATAAATTTGTAGGCGGTACATACCTAAATTTTGCAAATTTCCATCCAAGCTTTGCGTATAAACCTGTCCCATCGTAATAAAAGCGCCACCATCATGTGGCCACGTCTTTAGCGCAGGTAGGCTCAAAAGGTCAGCATCCTCACCTATAAATTTCACCTGCTGGCACTCGCCCTCACCTTTTAGCCTTTTAGTAAAAATTTTTCTCATATTAAAAAGATAGGCTAAAAAATCAAGCTTTTCTTTGAAATTCTCTGGTTTTCTGGGCTTTAAAAGCTTTTCTATCTCGGCTGCGATCTCATCAGGCTTTAGCCCAAAGATAAGCTCAAGCGCACGTTTTGAGCCATAGATATTTGTAAGCACTGGGGCAAATTTACGCCCAGTTTTTTTGCAAACTGGGTTTTTAAAAAGTAGCGCTTGCGAACCCTCGCGCTTGACCTCGATATAGCTTGCGTGCGCGATCTCTAGGTCGATATCCGCAGGCTCGTCGATGACGCGAAGTAGATTATTTTCTTTTAAAAGCTTGATGTAGTCCATATTTCGCCTTTTTGATTTTTGGGCGATTTTAGCCAAAAATAGCTGAAAAAGGCGAAGCAAAGCGGATACCTATTATTTATCACACGTATAAATAGCTATCAGAGTATCGATCGCTGTTTCGGACGCATTCTTTGCGATATTGCCTCGCCGTTTAAATAGACACAAGCACTAAATTTATACTCCATTGTCGAATGTGCGCAAACTAGTGTTCAACGCACAGCCACACATGGCCCGGCATACTTACGTCTTTTCCAAAGTGATTCATTACAATTTTTTTAAACGCTAGATGGCATCGCAGTTTTAAAAACGGCAGTAAATTTTATTAATTACTTCGATATGCTACATTTTAGCAGTTTGCCAAATATCTCTTTGCTATATTTCATAAAGCGCTCGTTAAGTTGAACACCCTCTATATCAACGCTAATAACGCTATCTTGCACCTCAAAAATAATAGTTTTATCAGTGATCTTCACCCTTTTGCAAGTGTTATAGCAAACGTCGCCGTTGCACTCTGCGTATATGCCGTTTATGTCGGCGTTTTCGTCGTCATCTTTTTTGAGCTTGATCGGTCTTTGAAAGATTATGTAGTTTTTGTAGTCGTATTTGTCGTCTGCAAGACCGATCATATAGTAGTTGTCTTTGCTATTTTTAGTAGCGGTTAGGGCTTTTGCTTTAAATTTTAGCTCAAACACACTCTAAGACATCTCTTCAGCGCGTTTTAAAAGCTCTTTTGCCCCTTTTTCTATAAATTTATGAGCTAGCTCCTTACCAACGCTTTGAAATTTATCTTTGCTGACCTTTAAGCTATCTTTTATAAACTCGCTTCCATCAGGTAGACCAACAATCGCATCGATAGAAATTTCATCATCTTTTAGCCTTGCGCTTATACCAATTGGTACCTGGCAGCCGCCTTCTAAAACGCTTACAAAATCACGCTCTATGGTCGTTTCTATAACCGCATTTTCGTCGTTTAAAAAAGAGATCTCATCTAAAATTTTCTTCTCATCTCTAGCCTCTACCCCAAGAGCACCCTGCCCCATTGCAGGTATCATCTCGTCAAAACCAAATGTGTAGATATGTGCCACTTCAGCCTTGATATTTAAGCGATTTATGCCAGCCATCGCCAAAATAATCGCGTCAAATTCACCCTCTTTTAGCTTTCTAAGTCTAGTTTGCACATTTCCACGAAGCGAGATAATCTCAAGATCAGGCCTCATGATAAGTAGCTGCATCTTGCGGCGTAGGCTCGTTGTGCCAACTTTCGCGCCATGTGGCAAGTCGCTAAATTTAGCAAATTTCTCGCTTATCATCGCATCTCTTGTATCCTCGCGTGAGCAAATCGCTGCTAGTTTAAGCCCTTTTGGAAAGACTACTGGCACGTCTTTTAGGCTATGCACAGCGATGTCAGTCTCGCCTTTTAGCATGCTATCTTCAAGCTCTTTTGTAAAAAGCCCCTTACCGCCGATCTTCGCAAGTGGCGTATCAAGGATCACATCGCCCTTTGTCTTCATACCAATAAGCTCAACTTTTATATCGTTATGTTTTGATTCTATTCTAGCTTTGATATGCTCGCTTTGCCAAAGCGCTAAGATACTCTTTCTAGTTGCTATTTTTATCTCTTTCATCATCTCTCCTAATTTACTCTTTTTGGCTCTTCTATAACCTCAACGTCGATGATCTCGCCATCATCTTTTTTAGTACTTTGTTCGCTAAAATTTTGAAATTTAAACTCTTGATAACTCTCGTTTTTGGCTGCATTTTTCTTAAACACTAAAGAAAAAACGACTACGGCTATACCAAAAATATCTGTTAAAATTCCCGGTAAAAACAAAAGCATTCCGCCAAAGCTAAGCCCTAACTGGCTAAATAAATTTCCGCCAAGAAAGCTTTTAAACGCCACTTGAGGCGAATTTAAACTAGAAAATCCAGCATTAAAAAGAAGTGCGATGCCAACAAATCCAGAGACCAGCACCTCAAGAAAGTAGTTTAAAAAGCCAAATTTATCAACAAAAAGATAGATAAATATCGCTTCTATCAAAAAAAACAAAAATGCAAAAAATCTCATAAGCTTTCTTTTATCTTTTTAAAGGCTTCGTTTACGCCGATCGTTTCTTTGCTTAAACCATCTCTTGTTATAAACTCAACCTTGCCATTTACAAATTCTTTACCCACAAGCAGCGCATAAGGGAAGCCGATGAGTTCAAAGTCATTCATCTTAACGCCAAATCTCTCGTTTCTATCATCGATGATGACGCTAACGCCAGCTTTTTTAAGGCTCTCATAAAGCTCAAATGCAAATTTTACGCCCTCTTCATCTTTTAAATTTGAAATGATGATCTCCACGTCAAACGGTGCGCACTCTTTTTTCCAGATGCAGCCCTTCTCATCGTGGCTAGCCTCTATCATTACGGCAATCAGCCTACTGATACCGATGCCGTAGCAGCCCATCAAAAATGGCTTTGCCTTGCCGTTTTCATCAAGATATGTCGCATTCATAGCAGCTGAATATTTATCGCCTAGTTGAAAGATATGACCAACTTCTATACCCTTGCTAAGTTTTAAATTTCCGCCACACTCTGGGCATTTATCACCCTCTTTTACCTTTACAAGGTCTTTAAATCTCTCTTCGTTAAATCCGCTAACACTAACGCCAACGAAGTGGTAATCCTTTTCGTTGGCACCACATATCATATTATTTGCGCCTTTTAGCTCGTTGTCTATGTAAAATTTCACATCTTTTAGCCCAACTGGCCCGCAAAATCCAGCCACAAGCCCAGCTTTTATAATCTCTTCTTCGCTAGCATCGACAAGTTCGAGTGCCTTGCAAGCATTTTGTGCCTTTGTCTCTTGAAGCTCGTCATCGCCCCTTACGAAAAAGACCACGACCTCTTCTTTGTCCTCATAGATCACCTTTTTCATAACAGCTTTTATGCAGTAAAACTCGCTAACTTTGAAAAACTCCGCCACATCTTTTATAGTTTTTGCATTTGGCGTTAGAAATTTAGCCGCGTCCGCCTCTGGCGCCTCAGCCTCGCTAACTCTTGGCTTGCGTCTTGCAGCCTCAACGTTTGCAGCGTATCTGCAAGCCTCACAGCAAAGTATGTCGTCCTCGCCGTTACTTGCAAGCACCATAAATTCTTTACTTCCGCTACCGCCAATGGCTCCGCTATCAGCCTCAACAGCTCTAAAATTTAGCCCCAAACGGGTAAAAATCTTACTATAAGTTGCCTCCATAAGGTCAAACTCACGCTTTAGATCCTCTTTGCTCGAGTGAAAGCTATAACCATCTTTCATCGTAAATTCGCGACCTCTTAGCAAGCCAAAGCGTGGTCTTGCCTCGTCACGAAATTTGGTGTTTATCTGGTATAAATTTAGCGGCAGCTGCTTGTAGCTAGTCACCTTGCCACGCACCAAAGCAACGGCTGCCTCTTCGTTTGTCGGGCTTATGACAAAGTCATTATCCTTTCTATCTTTAAAGCGCAAAAGCTCCTTGCCAAAGACGTTGTAACGACCACTTTGCTTCCAAAGATCGCCTGAAGTAACCACGCTAAAGCTAACCTCTAGCGCGCCAGCCTCGTTCATCTCCTCTTTTACCACGCGTGAAATTTTATCATGCATGATCTTTCCAAGCGGCAGATAGTTATAAAGCCCAGAGCCGATCTGCTCTACAAAGCCACCTCTTATCAAAAACTGATGACTTGGTAAAGATGCATCTTTTGGCACTTCTTTGGTCGTTGGGGCGTAAAATTTACTAAATTTCATCTATATCTCCTGCTTGAAAATTTTGTTCATCTTTTATGTCAAATAAAAATTTAACTCCGTTTGAAAGCTCGCTAGCTCTCTCCTCGTCTGCAAGCCCTTTTAGTTTCATCGTTGGCTGGTGCAAAAAGGCTTTAAAGACCTGATGGATGAGCTTTTGCGCCTCATCGTAATCACTATGTTTTAAATATCCTTTTTTTATCGCTTTTTCTAGCTCGTTTTTAGCGCAAATTTCAGCTTGTTTGCGGATAGACTTTATGAGTGGCACGCTCATATCTTCTTTTAAAATTTTTAAAAATTCGCTTGTGCCTTGGCCTACGATCGAATAAGCCTTTTGTGCTTGCTCCTCTCTTAGGGCTAAATTTTTCCTTACTATCTCCTCTAAACTATCAACCGTATAGACACTAATAAATTCTGTATTTATAAGATCAATATCCCTTGGCACGGCAATATCAAAAAAGTATCTGTGAAATTCTCTTGGTTCGATTATGGCGTTTGTGATGATAGCGTGAGGGGCCGCGGTGCTTGAAAATATCAGATCGTAATTATTTACATACTCTTTTAATTTTAAAATGCTATCCCAGCTAGCGTTATCACCCAGGCTATCAACTAGCTGCTCAACACGATCCGAGCTTCTGTTTATGATGATCACCTCTGCGCCACTTGAGATTAGGTGTTTTGCTGCTAGTTCGCCCATCTCACCAGCGCCTACGACGATAGCAGTTTTGCCTTCAAGCGTACCAAAAATTTCTTTTGCTTTTGCTACGGCGACGCTTGAAACTGAGATTGGGTTTTTAGAAATTTGAGTTTCGTTTCTAACTTTAGCAGCGCACTTACATGCATAATGGATGATTTTACTGATTTGTTCGCCGCAAGCTGAGCTATCGTAAGCAAATTTAAAAGCATTTTTTAACTGACCAACGATCTGCGTTTCGCCGACGACTAGGCTATCAAGCGAGCTTGCCACGGCAAAGAGGTGATGCACGGCTCCGCTATCTTCATAAATGTCTGCTCTTTCATAAAGCTCGTCTTCAAAAACACCTGAAAATACAGACATGCATCTAAACGCATGCGTCGTTGCACTTTTTAGATCACTTACACTTGCTATTATTTCAACGCGGTTGCAGGTGTTTAGCACCATACACTCTTCTATGTTTTTGTTTGACCTTAGTAGTTTTAAAATTTGCTCTTTTTTTTCATCACTATCAAACGCAAGCTTTTCTCTGACTGAAATATCAGTATTTTTATATGTAAAACTTATATCTAAATAGTGCATTAAAATTCCCTATCTATCATGCTTTTTATGATCCCTTCAAGCTCGGCGTTTTTATACTCTCTTATCGATTCTATCGCTTCAGTCCCAAGCCTTTTTGCCTCGCTTATAGCCTTGCTAAGTGAGCTAGTTTTATCAAAATTTTCTTTTAGCCACGAAATTTCGTCCGCGTTTAACTTCTTTGCCCAAAGCGATCTAAGCTTTGTTTTACCAGCCTCGTCCAGGCTCTTATAAAGATATATGTATGGGAGTGTTGTTTTGCCCTCGACAAAGTCGTTTAGTGCTGGTTTGCCAAGCGTTTTTTCATCTTGAGTGATGTCTAAGATATCATCAACGATCTGAAATGCAAGACCTAAATTTTTGCCATAAATGCCAAATTTCTCGCTATTTTTGCCAACTAGCTTTGCCCCGCAAATAGCCGTGGCTTCTATCAAAACAGCTGTTTTATAATAGATCATTTTTAAATATTCTTGCTCGTTTTCATTAAAATTTTCAGCCATTTTCACATCCATCATCTCGCCGATGCTTAGTTTGCTGACCGCGTCTGAGATGACAGCTGCGATGCTTGGATCAAATTTTGTAAGCTCAAAATAAGCCTTTGAGTAGAGGATATCGCCCAACATGACTGAGTTTTTACTGCCAAAAAGTGCGTTTATGCTTGGTTTGCCGCGTCTTATATTTGCCTCATCTATGACGTCGTCGTGCAATAAGCTTGCAAGGTGGATGAGCTCGATGATAGCGCAAAGTTTAAGTGAAATTTCACTCTCGCCTGCGATCTTTAAAAGAAGTTTTGAGCGCAGCTTCTTGCCTGAGTTTATCTTTAAAAACATCTCAAACGCCTCTTTGTAGCCAAGCTCGCTTATAAATTTGCTCATTATTTCATCGATTTTATCCATTTTTATCCTTCTATTTATCCTCGTGCGGATCTCTAAAACCCACATCCACACGCTTGCTCTCATCTAGCAGCGCCACCCTAAAATGCGCCTTTTTATCCTTAAAATCAATAAATGATATATAAAGGCTTACGCTCTCATTTGGCGGCATCGTAAAATCAGGCAAAACTCGCTGCATGTAGGTGTTTTGTCCTTGTCTTAGAGAAAAGACCATCTGCCTTGGATAGCGCCTAAAAAAGCTTTGCACGGTGATGTTTGTGCTATCAAACAGCGTCCAGCGAAAGTCAAAAGTTTCAACCCTTTGAGTTCGCTTCTCAGTTATAAAAACTCTTGCCCACTCATCTTTTTTAAGCTCAAATGTGTGCACCGAACTTGGATCAAAATTTGGCTCCTTAGCAAAAACAAGAGCAGCAAGCAAAGCAATGAGCGCGAAAATCTTACTCATTTTGGCTTAAAATTTCTCCGCTAAGCTCGATATATAGGTCATTTACTCCGTTATAAATTTTATCTTGCTCTGAGACTATAAAATTTCTGATCTCATCTTCGCTAACGCCATGCTTTTCGCAAAGCTCGCTCATAGCCACAAATTTTTCAAAAATTTTATCTATCTCGTTTTTAACCAAAACGGCATTTGCGTTAAACAAAATGTCATAAAATTTATCCCTCGCACTGCCCTCAAATATATCTATCATCGCTGTTTCTTTGAAAATTTCTTAAGATTATAGCCAATTAAAACTAAGTTAAAAATTTAATATTATCTCCCAAGCCTCGCTAACATTTTTAGCGTTATAAGTCGCAGTTTTGCTCTCCTCGCCAAATCCCCAGCTAACTTGCAAGAAAGGCATATTTGCATTTTTAGCAGCTAGCTCGTCTTTTAGGCTATCTCCTACAAAGATCGCCTTGCGGGCTCCCGTCTTTTTAACAGCCAAATGAAGCATCGCAGGATCAGGCTTTTGTGGTATCTCCTTGCTAGCGCCTATGACCTCGTCAAATAGCTCGTAAATTTCATTTTTCTTTAAAATTTTCTCTAGCGTATCGTGCGGTGCGTTGCTTGCCAAAACGACTTTGTAATGAGCCTCTTTGCACTTTTGCAAAAGCTCTTTTACACCCTCATATGTAGTCGCGCACTCATCGTAAAATTTCTTAAATTTCTCTTCAAAGCCCTCTTTTAAGCTCCTGCTTGGCGTGTCGATGCCGTAAAACTCAAGGGGTAAATTTCTACCTGGCTCGTTGATCGCTTTTATGATAAATTCTTTTTCAAGTGGCGGCAAATTTAGCTCATCTCTTACTTCATTCACCGTTTTATATATCGCCTCGCCGCTATCGATCACCGTGCCATCCATATCGAAAATAACTACTTTCAATCCTCATCCTTAAATTTATTTTTATGTTTTTCTTTTTTATATGTCTTTTGATTTTTGAGCTTATCAAGTAGGTTTGCCGCCTTTAAAAGTTCCTCTTTTGGGGCATTTTTGATAAGCAAATTTATAAAATTTTCTAGTGCCTTTGAGTATGGCTGATCAAGATAGACAGCCTCGACTTTTTCGATGACTTTCGCGTTTTTCTCCACTCTTTGACGAAATTCAGCCTCGTCAAAGTCATCTCTTTTTAGACCATTTATCGCTGATTTTGCAAATTTTTCTAGCGCACGAAGATATTTTACACGCTTAAATTTGTCCGTAACTTGGTTCAAATTTTTCCTTTTTTTGGCAAATTATATCAAAATTTGATTTTATCCCCTAAATTTTGGCTTTGCTAATGTATAATTTACGCCAAAATTACCTTAAAAGGAGCAAAAATGAGGCAAGAAACCGCTGCGATCCACGTAGGCTACGACACACATGAGGGTTTTGGCACGATGGCTGTGCCTATTTTTCAAAGTACGGCTTACGACTTTGGAAGTGCCGAGACAGCCGCTGCTAGGTTCGATCTAAAGGATGGCGGCCACATCTACACAAGACTTGGCAATCCAACGACAGATATCTTTGAAAAAAGGGTCGCCGCACTTGAGGGCGGAGCCGCTGCGATAGCGACTGCAAGCGGTCAGTCAGCTTTGTTTTACAGCATCATAAATTTAGCCCAAGCAGGCGATAATATCATCATCGCCAAAAAAATTTATGGTGGCACAACGGTGCTTTTTACGCACACGCTAAAGAGATTTGGCATAGAGGCTAGAGTCTTTGACAGCGACACTGCTGATGATCTGGAGAGTTTGATAGACGAAAAAACTAGGGCTATATTTTTTGAAACGCTCTCAAATCCGCAAATTTCTATCCCAAATATCGAAAGAATCGTAGAAATTTCAAACAAATATGGCATCATCAGCATCACTGATAACACCGTGCCAACGCCTATCATCTTTCAGCCACTTCGCCACGGCGTCGATGTTTGCGTGCATAGCGCTAGCAAATATATGAGCGGTCAGGGTCTTAGCCTAGCAGGCGTGGTCGTCAGCGCAAATCACCTAAACGAAAAGCTAAAAGGCAACAAGAGATATGAGCACTTTAACGTGCCAGACGCGAGCTATCACGACATCGTATATGCTGATATGACGGATCGTTTTGATATCTACACGTTAAGAATGAGGCTTGCCATCGTGCGCGACATCGGCGCTGTGATCTCTCCGTTTAACTCTTGGCAGCTCATACAAGGGCTTGAAACGCTCGCCGTTAGAGTTGAGAGACACTCACAAAACGCGCTAAAAGTGGCTAAATTTCTAAACTCTCACAAACATATAAAAAGCGTGGCTTATCCTGGGCTTGCCGACAACGTAGATCACGCAAAGGCGCAAAAATACTTTAAAGATGGCATGGCAAATGGACTATTTTGCTTTGAAACTGATAGTTTTGAGCGTGCAAAAAAGATGCTAGAGCGTGTAAAACTCTTTAAGATCGTGGTAAATATCGGCGATACAAAGTCGCTCATCACGCACCCAGCATCAACTACGCACCAACAGCTAAGCAGTGAAGAGCTTATAAAAGCTGGCATCACAAAAGAGCTAATAAGAGTTAGCATAGGCCTTGAAAACGCTGAGGATCTGATAGCTGATCTGGCTCAAGCCCTAGAATAAAGAAATTTCTAGCTCATTTTGGGCTAGAAATTTAAAATTTACTCAAGCTTGCCACATATCCTCTCGCACTCTTTTGCTTGCCTTATAAATTTTATAACAAAAAAGATGACAAGTAGCGGCACGCTTATATACCAAAAGGCAAAAAAGGCGAGCAGAAAAAACATAAATAAGAGTGTTGCAAAATATACCAAGACCGCAAGGATGATACTATCAAGCATTTTGCCTCCCATTTTGCTAGTGTTTTAGTGATTTTATAAAAAGCAAAAATAAAATGAGACTGAACGGATTTGTTTTGGCCTTAAAATTTGAGCTAAGCTGCAAGCGAAGCCAAATTTTAGTAGGTAATTTTACATATATGAAGCTCAGGCAAATTTTAAAATTTCATGAACGAGTAATTTCGGCTCTGATTTTAGTGGCAAGCTTTGCGAGGCCTAAAATCAGTAGTCAATTCTTGCAAGTAAATGAAAGTTTTAAAATTTGCTTTGAGGTGTAAATTTATCAAAAGGGAGATAAGGGGGGGCTTGAATTACGGTCTGCTTGCAGTTGCGAGCTAGCGAAGCAAGCCGTCCGTCCCCTTATCCCCCTTTTTAAATCCTCTGTCTGCTTACAGTTACGAGACGAAGTCGAAGTACGACAACGTTAGAAGTGCATGCTTCAGTGCTTCGCACTGCATGCAGTTTTATTTTTAAAAATTTATCGTGCGTTATAAATTTATAAAATCAAAATTCAGCATCAAACGATGACAAAACTTCAATTTAATACGTTAAATACTTAATAGTATCTTGATAAAGCACTTGATTTTCGCATTGTATCAGTAGCAAGTCATTTTCTTCAAAGATTGTTGAGCCAGTCGGCTTTTGATACTCGTTTTTACGCTTTATTAGGATTATTAAAAACTCAGTTGGAAGCTCAAGCTGAGCCAAATCTTTGCCAATTAGTTTTGAACCATAGTGGATGGTATGCTGGCGAAGCGTGTAGCTTAAGATCGGAGAGTTTTCTACCAGTTTAGTATCCTCTTGCTCACTCTCTTTGACCTTAAATTTATCAGCTGCAAAGCCAAGTGACATACCTTGTATCAAAATAGAAATCAAAACCATAAAAAATATAATGTTAAAAATCATATCCGCATCACGTACGCCATCGACATAAACATAGGTAGCTAGCACAACTGGCACGACGCCTCTTAGCCCAACCCAGGAGATAAAAATTTGCTCATTTATCTTAAATTTTGAAAATGCAAGCGATGCAAAAACACCAAGTGGCCTTGCAAAAAACATAAGCCATAAGGCCAAAACAAGCGCCATTAGTGCTGTTGCTGGAAGCTCGGAAGGATTTACTAAAAGACCAAGCGTCAAAAAGACAACTATCTGCATCGTCCAAGCGATACCGTCATGAAAACCGACTAAATTTTTCTTATGAGAAAACTCTTTTTTATTTATAAAAATTCCAGCTATATAGACAGCCAAATAGCCATTGCCACCAACCTTAAAGCAAAGCGTGTATAAAAGCAATATCCAAGCGATAGAAAAAACTGGATAAAGACCCCAGCTTTTTAGGCGAAGTCTATTAAAGATAGCTGGCAAAGCAACGCCAAATAAATAGCCCATAGCGATACCTATACCAAACTGCTTAACCAGTGTAATCGCCCACTCTGACGCACTTGGAGTGCTATTTAGTGAGATCATTTGAATGATCGTCATAGTTAAAAATATCGCCATTGGATCGTTTGAGCCAGATTCAAGTTCAAGCAATGGCGCAATGCTATTTTTAAGTGAAATTTTCTTAGCTCTTAGTATGGCAAATACCGCTGCTGCATCTGTTGAAGAGATAATGGAGCCTAGTAAAAAGGCCTCCGCCCAAGTAAAATCAAGCAGATATTTTGCTACTGGAGCGATAGCTAGCGCGGTTAAGAAAACACCAAGTGTAGCGAGCGCTAAACCTCTGCCAAAAATAGGCTTAATCGCTGCAAAATCAGTATCTAGCCCACCAGCGTAAAGTATAAAAATAAGTGCTAGCATACCGACATTTTGAGCAATCATTTGATCATCAAAATTTACACCCAGCAAGCCGTCTGAGCCAGCCAACATGCCAACGCCTAAAAATATTATTAAAGATGGAATTCCAAATTTATCAGAGATCTTACTTAAAAGAATGCTAGTTATAAGCAAAACCGCAAAAAATAGTAGTAAATTCTCCAAACAAACTCCACAAAATTATATTAAATCATACTTTCAAAAGCTTCAAATTTTTCTTGATTTGAAAGCATTTCAAGCAATACACCATAATTATCTTTTATCTCATCTTGAAGCTTAGTAGTAAGCTCTTTAGCGTTTCTTCCGTCTTTTGGATAGCTTACTATCAAATCAATTGGCTCAGCGTTTAAAAACTCTTGAATACCAGATAATAGTTCACTAGCTCCTCTTTCGTTTGTTCCATGAAGTACAACCACATAATGTTCATTCTCTCTTACAACAACGTCAGTTTGTCTTAAAAATTTTTCAAATAGTTCACTATACTCTTTAGTACTTGGCAAAGAAAAATATATCAAAGATAAATTTTTTGCATAATCTTTTACATTTTTATAACGATTTATAAAAGCTATTTCAAGATCTATTATTGATAAGATATCAACTGGTGAGAAAATTTTTGCTGCCATTTTTAGCCCTCTTTTGTTTATTATGTTTTATTTAAGTCACTATTATATCTTGTAAATTTTCAAAAACAAAGACATTCATTCCGTTTTTATATTCGTATCTAAATTTGAGTCCATGAGCATCAAGTATATTGCTAACTATATATAAACCTAGTCCAAAACTCTTTTGAGTATCCTCTCCTTTGATAAATGGCTGGATATAAAAGTCAAGATCATTTTTTAGCTTCTCACCTTGAGTTATAAATTTCATATGGTCCTTGCTAACAACGATATTTACGTGCTTATCAGTTGAGTATTTTATGCCATTGTCTATCATATTTTTTATAGCAACTGAAAATAGCTTGAAATCAACAAGCACCCTAACCTCATCAAGCTCACTGACACCAACACACTCTTTTTCAACCATGGCTATATCGATTGCCTCATCGATAAGATCCCTCATAAAACATGGTGTTTTATTGCTAAGCCCTATTTTTGATGTTATCTGCTCGATCGCTGCAAGTTCGTTTATTAAGTTTTCAAGCTTGTGAAAGACAGAGATTAGCCTTTCTTGATTTTTGCTTTTTTCTATCATTTGAGCGGCGATTAGCCCTTTTGTGATAGGAGTTTTTAGCTCGTGCATTATGTTTCTTAAGAAAAGATGCCTCGAGTCATTAAGCGCCTTGATCTGACAAACCGCCTCATAAAATGCCTCTGAAACTTCAGAAATTTCATCCTTGCCATTACCGACATTTTGTACGCCATCAAGCTCACCATTTGCAAATTTTACGATCTGGCGCTTTAGCTTTCTAAGTGGTTTTATCTTATAGATAACAAAAATGTAAGCACCTAGCAAAATGACCGCAACTACCAAAAAAACAGCCTTTATCACCTCGTATCTGTAAGGCTGAAATTCTTTATCCATTAAAAGCTTTAGCTCGTCTAAATGCTCAATCCTTAAGTAGTGATGCTTGTCATAAAGCAAGATCGCACTAGATCCTAGATCGCTTGAAATTTCTTCTAAAACAGTCGCTTGCTTTAAAATTTCATCTTTTTTCTTCTCGTCTTTGATCTCTGGCATATCGATATTTGAAAGCTGGCGGTCGTACTGAGTTTTATTTATGATGCCACCCATATAAAATAAATTTGTCCTAGCAACGTTTGAGTATTTGTTATTTAGCTCTCTTGTATAGTTTTGCTTGTCAAAACCCATGAGCCACAAAAAAGCTAAAAATATCGAAACGAGTGCAAGGGCAAAGATAAAAGTTATGGTTATAAAAATAGACGATCTTGGCATCAAAGAACCAATTTATAGCCGATACCGCGGATCGCGTGGATGTATTTTGGCTCTTTTGGATTTTCATTTAGTTTTTGGCGAATCCTGCCGATAATGACATCTATACTTTTGTTTGAGCTATCTTCATTTATGCTCTCGCAGTTATAGATGAGCTCCTCTCTAGTAACCGCTCCGCCCTCTTTTAAAAGTAGATATTTTAAGATATCGTATTCTGCAGCAGTTAAATTTAGCACGTTTCCTTTAAATAAAATTTCATGTTCAAATTCTTTTAAAACCAAGTCTTTATTTAAATTTCTCGCCTCACTTGCTGGGGTGATACTCTGTCTTCTTAGATGACTTTTGATACGAGCCAAAAGCTCTTGTGGGTCATATGGCTTTGGCAAATAATCATCTGCTCCGTTATCAAGAGCATTTACCTTATCTGTTATATCATGCCTTGCACTTGATATGATAATAGGAATATTGTGATTTTTCCTGATCTCTTTACAAACTTCTAATCCATCCATACCAGGCAATGTAAGATCTAGTATCACTAGGTCAAATTTACTTGTATTTAGCGTAGATAGTCCGATATATGGCTCTTCAGCAGTTACTACTTCAATATCGTAGTTTTCTAGATATTCAGTTAAAATTTCAGCAAGCTCCATATCATCTTCTATCATTAAAATTCTAGTCATGATCTTTCCTGTTGTAAATTTATTTTTAAGGATTATAGCAGATTAAGATTTTAAAAATTTAAAAGGGTTAAGAGCTGAAATTTCAGCTCTTGGATGATTATTTTATAACAAGGCCTTGTATGATACCGCCGCGATTTATCCACACTAGTGTCTTTTTACCTTTTGTATTTTTGATTGTATTTGCAAATGTTTGAAGATCTTTTATACTCTCTTCGCCAACTTGAACGATCACATCGCCTCTTTCAAAGCCAAAGTCTTCAGCTTTTGAGCCTGATTTCACATCAGTTACTAGCACACCTTGAGTATCTGGACTGATTTTGTATTTATATCTTATCTCATCGCTTAGATTACTGACGCTAAGTCCTTCGATGATAATGCTTTTTGCTATGTCTTTTGAATTGTGATCAGCGTTTGCAAGCTTGATTTTTGCATTCATTATTTTATTTGATCGCTCGTAAGTTATATCAACGCTGCTATTTGGAGTTAGTGAGCCAATGAAATTTTTAAGATCATTTGCATTTTTGATAGCTTTATCATTAGCTGATATAACCAAATCGCCTCTTTTTAGTCCAGCTTCATCTGCTGGCATGCCTTGCTCTACGCCACTTATTAAAGCACCCTCTTTATTTGTGTAAAGCTCTTTTTGATCATCTGTTAAATTTGCAATCGTAACGCCGATAAAGCCACGCTCGATCTTACCGTCAGTTATCAGCTTTTTAGCGATATCTTTTACCATATTTGATGGGATTGCAAAACCAATGCCGTTATTGCCACCACTTTTTGAAAGTATGGCTGAGTTTATTCCGACTAAATATCCTCTGCTATCAACTAAAGCGCCGCCTGAGTTGCCAGGATTTATCGAGGCGTCTGTTTGGATGAAATTTTCATATTGATTAAGGCCGATATTGTCTTTATTTAGCCCTGAAATGATACCTTGAGTGATACTTTCACCAACGCCAAATGGATTACCTATTGCAAATACAACATCTGCATCAAGCAGCTTTGATGAGTCCGCAAAAGTGATAGCATTTAGTCCACTTGCTTCTATCTTTACGACGGCTAGATCGGTTTTTGGATCACTTCCTATTAATTTGGCTTTAAATTCTTTACCACCATTTGCAAGAGTTACGACTATTTGATCGCTATCTTCTATAACGTGGTTGTTTGTAACGATGTAGCCATCATTTGAGATAATAACGCCAGAACCAAGTGAAGTAGTTTTTTCTTTTTCTTTTGGTTTTGCAAAATTAAATCCAAAAAATTCATTAAAGAAAGGGTCATTAAACATCTGCTCAATACCAGCGTTATTTACCGTTTTTGTAGTTGAGATATTTACAACTGAAAGCTTTGCCTGAGCGATCGAGTCATAATAAGAAAGTACGCTATTTTTATCGCTAAGTGGCGAGACTCTCGTGATATTAGAGTTAGCTTCATTAAATTTAATATCAGCCCCCACTAAAAAAGAAGCTGCTACTAATGAAATTAGCACAATCTTTTTCATTTTTTTCCTTTAAACTAAAAATTTTTGCAAATTATAAATATAGTGAAAAAATAAAATCTTAACACTTTTTCTTGTTATTAAACAAAAATAAACTTGACTTGCATAGACTAAAGCTTTGTGATATAATCCGTATCAAAAAAATATAAGGAGAATATATGAGTGAAAGCTTGTATGAGACTTTAGGGGTTTCAAAGGGTGCCTCAAGCGACGAGATAAAAAAAGCTTATAGAAAACTTGCCAGAAAATATCACCCAGACATCAACAAAGACCCTGGAGCAGAAGATAAATTTAAAGAGATAAACGCTGCTTATGAAATTTTAAGCGACGATAAAAAACGAGCTCAATACGATCAGTACGGCGATACTATGTTTGGCGGTCAAAATTTCCACGACTTTGCTAGTAGCTCAGCCGATATGGGCGATCTAAATGAAATTTTAAAGAATATCTTCTCAGGTGGCTTTGGCGGCGGTGGAGCTAAATTTAGCAGCGGATTTGGTAGTAATTTTGGAGGCTTTGACGGATTTAGTAGTGGTGGATTTGGCTTTGGCGGAGCTGATCTAGACGTAAATGCAAAAATTTCTATACCATTTGACGTAGCTGTAACTGGTGGCGAACATAAGATAAATTTTAATGGCGAAAGCATTAAGATAAAAATTCCAAGCGGCATAGAAGGCGGCGAGAAGCTTCGTGTAAAAGGCAAAGGCAAGAGTGCTGGTGGTCAAAAAGGCGATCTTATACTTGCTATTAGCGTTGAGCCAAGCGACGAATATGAAAGAGTCGGAGACGATCTTTATAAAGATATAGAAATTCCACTAAAGACTATGCTTTTTGGCGGAAAAGTCGATGTACATACTTACAAAAAAGATGTCACGATTAAGATCGCTGAGAACTCAAAAACAGGCACAAAGATCCGTTTAAAAGGGTATGGCGTGCAAAACAGAAAGAGCGGAATTTATGGCGATCTTTACTTAAAAGCCAGGATAAAACTTCCAAATATTAGTGAGCTTGATGAAGGCTTAGTAAAAGAGTTAAAAGAAAAATTACCGGAGTAAAAAATGCAAAATTATGAAGAACCACTTTTTTTAATAAGCGTTGTTGCAAAGGTTTTAAGCATACATCCACAAACTTTAAGACAGTATGAAAGAGAGGGACTTATCGAGCCATCAAGAACAGATGGCAAGATGAGGCTCTACTCACAAAAAGATGTTGATCGAGTAAAAACTATACTAAATTTAACCCGCGAATTAGGTGTAAATTTAGCCGGCGTTGATGTGATACTTCAGTTGAAAGAAAAAATTGACGATTTAGAATCAACTATTGATGAGCTAAATAAAAAATTGCACGAAGCTACCAGTCAAACTAGCACAAAAAGATCGCTCGTAAAGAGAAAAAATAGCTTTGATCTAGTCTTTTATGAAGGTAAAAAATAATTTATGGAACAAATTTTAGAAGGCTTCTTGCTTGTTGCAGCGATCTCAGTCGCATTAAATGTCATTTTTAAAAAATTTCAGATACCAACCATCATCGGCTACATCGTAACAGGTACGCTTATATCAGAATTTTTCAACCTAAAAAGCAATGATGAAATTTCTCATATCGCGGAATTTGGTATCGCGTTTTTGATGTTTACCATTGGGCTTGAGTTTAGCTTTAAGCACTTAATGGGTATGAAAAAAGAGGTCTTTTTAAATGGCGGCTTACAGGTTTGTTTAAGTGGCTTTATAATGGGCGTTATGCTTTATTATGCCCTTCACTTAAAAGACGAAACGGCACTTATTGCAGGTCTTGCGCTTGCACTCTCATCAACTGCGATCGTGCTAAAGACGCTAAACGATAGTGGCGATGTGAGTAAAATTTACGGCAGAAAAGCACTTGGAATTTTACTATTTCAAGATATTGCCGTCATTCCTATTTTACTTATGATAGATATGTTTAGCTCGCAAGATGCTTCAATAAATGAGCTTTTACTAAAGACATTTACAAGTGCGATTATTCTTATCGTTGTACTATTTTTACTTGGTAAATATGTCATTAACTGGATATTTTATAAAGTCATTCAAACAAATTCGCAAGAGGTTTTTATAGCTACGATTTTATTTATGGTCGTTGGCTCTAGCACTTTGGCTCACTTCTTTGGCTTCTCATACTCTTTGGGTGCATTTTTGGCCGGTATGATGATGGCAGAGACACAATATAAACACCAAATCGAAGTTGATCTTATTCCTTTTAGAGATTTGCTCTTAGGGCTATTTTTTATAACCGTTGGTATGCAGATAAATTTTGCTGTCGTCATCTCAAACATCTGGCTTGTCCTTGGCCTAGTATTTAGCGTCATGGTGATAAAAGCGGTTGTCGTTTTTGCTATCTTAAACATCTACTTAAAGCGAAGAGTTGCTGCAAAAACTGCACTTAGTGTTTGTCAAATAGGCGAATTTGCACTAGCAGTTTTTGGACTAATGACTACTAGAAATTTACTTGATATACAAACAGCTCAAATTTTTATCGCAGCCTCAGTTGTGTCGATGTTTGCCACGCCTTTTATACTTAAAAAACTAGACACAATAGCAGATCTCATAGAACGTGAGATTGTTGTTGAACCAAATGAAACTCTAAAGCCGCAAAAAATAAAAAATCATATCGTAGTCTTTGGCTATGAAAGGCTTGGGCAAGAGGTCGTTTTAAGACTAAAAGAGACAAAGCTTTTATACCTTGTGCTTGATAATGATATTAGTCTAGTTGAGCTTGGTAGGAGCCGCGGGGAAAATGTATTTCTAGGTAATGTTCTTCAAAGCCATACACTTGAAAATGCCTGCCTAAGCGATGCTGCTGCTGTTATTATAACCGTTAACAATGAGCAAAGGGTGGAGCTCATCGCGCAAAAGATAAAAGACTACGGCGTAAATACCCAAACTATAATAAAAATAAATGGTGAGGGTAATAAAGATATTTTTGGTGAGCTGGGTAAAAATTTTCACCTAATAAATGAAGAGCGTGTCATGGCAAAAACACTCGTACACGAGGCTCTTCAATGCAAAATCGATCATGATATAAGAGCGTAAAAGTATAAATTCATTCTAGAATTTTACGAGTTTATGTTCGGTTTTAAAATAATCTTTTAAAAATAACTTTTACAAGCAATGAGTAAGCCTAAGTATCTAGGCTCTACTCATTTCTTAAAGTTTGAAGTACGTTTACTTCTGTGGCTTTTTTAGCTGGATAATAAGACGAGATAGCAACGATAAAGATAGCCCCAACTATTATAAGCATAAAGTCAATCAAAGAAAGTTCTAATGGCAGTTTACTTGAGCCATAAACGTCAGCCGGCAAGTCTATAATGTTGAAATTTCCAAGCAAAAATAGCCCTAAAAAGCCAAGTATCAAACCAAATATAATGCCACCCCCGCCGATTACTAGCCCTTGATAGAAAAAGCTTCTTTTTATCTCGCCTTTACTAGCTCCAAGCGCTAAAAGTAAGGCGATCTCTTGCCTGCGGTTCATCACTGTCATTAGCAGCGAGCTTATGATATTTAGCGAAGCCACAAGGATAATAAGCATCAAAACGATAAAAAGTGCTCGTTTTTCAAGTGCGAGCGCTGAGAAAAAGTTGCCATTTTGCTCCCACCAACCAATGGCAACAGTGCCAGCTGGAAGCCCTTCACGCACTCTTTTTATATCATCAAATGGCTTACTTGAAAAGATATGAATTCCATCATAAACGCCTTTTGGATAGTCTAAAATTTTCCTCAAAGCATCAACTGAAACATATGAAAATGCCTTGTCATAGGCGATTAGCCCAGATGTAAATGAGCCACCGATGTCAAATCGCTTCATCTTTGGCGTTAGCGAAAAGCCAGCTGGATCGGCCTTTGTAAAGATAAGCGTTAATTTCTCATCGTTTTTTAGTCTAAACTCACTCGTTATGCCACTTCCCACAAGTATCTCAAAACCATCTAGCTCTTTGTCTTTTAAAGCTTCGTTTACAACCGAATTTATCTGCTTTTCATCTTTAAAATTTACACCATAAACCAGTCCGCCCTCAAGCGCATTTGCCGAGCGGTAGATGACCTGCGTGCTTATAAATGGACTAAATTTTAGGTCGCTAAATCTAGCCTTGAGCTCATCAACAAAGCCATCATCAATAGAGCCTTTAAAGGCACTTTGAACGGTTATTGGATAGTTCATCGTAAAAAGTTTGCGCTCAAATTCTTTGTCAAATCCATTCATAATCGCCATCGCAACGATTAAGACCATAAGTCCGATGCTAACACCAAGAAAGGCAAGCAAGGCACTTAGGGTGATAAATGGCTGAGTTTTATCAAATCTTAAATATTTAAAAAGCAGGTACTTTGGTAAGCTTGTCATCAAATAGCCTTTAAAAGATTAAGGCGCTTTTGGCGCCTTAAAAGTAGAAATTTTAAGCAAATATGCCTTTTTTAGGGCCACTTTTTCCGTGGCAATCTTTATATTTTTTACCGCTTCCACAAGGGCATGGAGCGTTTCTTGGTATCTTTTTTTCAGGTGTAAATTTATCATCCTCGCCTTGGTTGTTATAGCTTAAATTTTCATTTTCGGCATTTTGGCTAGCTTCAAGCATCATTCTAGCTTGCTCTTCTTGCTCCTCACGGCTCTTAAATCTTACAACCTGAAGCGTCTTAACGCTCTCACTTTTTAGCCTGCTAACTAGCTCCATAAAGAGGTTATAGCTCTCTTTTTTGTATTCGACAAGCGGATCTTTTTGATTATACCCTCTAAGGCCGATACCGGTTTTTAGGATATCCATTTGATAGAGATGCTCTCTCCACGCATTATCAAGCACTTGAAGGTATAAAATTTTCTCTATCTCTTTTCTTTGATCTTCATTTAGCACGCTCATTTTTTCGTTATATCTTACTTCAAAAATTTGCGCAAGTTTTTCTATTAACTCATCATACTCTAGGCCTTTTAGCTCGCTCTCGTCTATCTCTTCACCGCAGTCTGCAAGGATGATAGAGCATAAATTTTTAATATCAAAGTCATCTTTCAAGCCGCCATGGAAAATTTCAGCTGTATCAAGTAAATTTGCAGCGTACTCTTTTCTATTTTGAGCTATCTTTTCGCTCATATCGTAGTTTTTATCAAGTAGCTCGTCGCGGTATTTATAGATAGTCTTTCTTTGCTCATTTGCCACATCGTCATACTCAAGCAAGTGCTTTCTAGCCTCAAAGTGCAAGCTCTCGACTTTCTTTTGAGCATTTTCAACCGCTCTTGTTACCATGCGACTCTCGATACTCTCGCCCTCGTCGATACCAAGCCTATCCATGATCGCTTTTATGCGGTCGCTACCAAAAATTCTTAAAAGATTATCTTCAAGACTTAGATAAAATCTACTCATGCCAGGATCGCCCTGACGTCCAGCACGGCCTCTAAGCTGATTGTCTATCCTTCTACTCTCGTGCCTTTCGGTACCGATGATATATAGACCACCTAAATTTCTAACCTCATCATCGATCCTGATATCAACACCGCGTCCAGCCATATTTGTAGCGATAGTTACAGCGCCTTTTACACCAGCTTGTGCGATGATCTCGGCCTCTTTTTCGTGGTTTTTAGCATTTAGCACAGAGTGTGGGATGCCAACTTTTTTAAGCATCTCATGAAGCACCTCACTACGCTCGATACTTGCAGTTCCCACAAGCACTGGCTGACCCTTTTCGTGGGCTTTTTTAACTTCGTCGATAACTGCTTTAAATTTCTCATTTTGAGTTTTATAGATAAGATCGTTTTGATCGATCCTCTTAACTGGCAGGTTTGTAGGGATCGAGATAACTTCGAGGTTGTAAATTTGGGAAAACTCAGTGGCTTCTGTCTGGGCCGTACCAGTCATACCTGCAAGCTTTTTATACATCCTAAAGTAGTTTTGATATGTTGTATCGGCTAAAGTTTGGCTCTCTTCTTGGATTTTTACGCCCTCTTTTGCCTCAAGTGCTTGGTGGAGTCCCTCGCTAAAGCGTCTGCCTTCGCTTAGACGTCCAGTAAATTCATCAACAATGACTACCTCGCCATCTTTTACGACGTAGTGCACATCTTTTTCAAAGAGATTGTGAGCTTTTAGAGCTTGATCTAGGTGGTGGCTTAGTATGGCGTTTTCAAGGTTGTATAAATTCTCAACACCAAATAATTTTTCAGCCTTGCTTATACCAGCTTCTGTGATCATTATCGTTCTATTTTTTTCATCTACTATAAAGTCTCCCGTTGGCTTTGAGCCTGGCACGTTTGGATCGGCTGGAGTGCCTCTAGTAAGCTGTTTTGCGACCTGGTCAGCTCTTATATAGCCATCAAGCGTGCGGTTTGTTGGACCTGAGATTATAAGCGGTGTTCTAGCCTCATCTATCAAGATACTATCGACCTCGTCCACGATAACGAAGTTGTGGCCTCTTTGCACCTTTTGACCAGCTTCAAATTTCATGTTGTCACGAAGATAGTCAAAGCCAAATTCTGAGTTTGTGCCGTATGTTATGTCGGCGTTATACGCAGCTTGTCTTACGTTATCATCGTATCCACCACTTAGTATCACATCTACGCTTAAGCCTAAAAAGTTATAAAGCTCGCCCATTTGCGTAGCGTCACGCTTTGCAAGGTAGTCATTTACGGTTACTACATGCACGCCCTTGCCACTCATCGCGTTTAAGATAACTGGTAAAGTCGCCACCAAGGTCTTACCCTCGCCCGTTTTCATCTCAGCGATCCTACCCTCGTTTAGCACCATGCCGCCAATTAGCTGCACATCAAAATGGCGCATCTTAAGCACCCTTTTGCTAGCCTCTCTAACGATCGCAAAAACATCATTTAAAATTTGATCTAAAGTGACTTTTTCTTCTACTACTTGGGCTTTTAGCTCGTTAAATTTTATCTTAAGCTCATCGTCGCTCATCTTCTCATAAGTTGGTTCTAGCGCATTTATCTGCGCCACACGTTTTATATATTTTTTGACTTCTCTATCGTTTTTCGTGCCAAAAATCTTTCTAAATACCGATGAAATCATTACTTTACCTTCCTAAATTTTTAAACTTTGGATCTTAGCATAGTTTAACTATTTATTTAATTAAACTGGGCTAGAATACGCCAAAAAAGGATAAAAAATGAAAAAATTTCTAGTTGCATCTCTCGTCGCAGTTTGCTCATTTGGTGCTGGCTTAAATTTCAAAAGCCTTCAAAGTGACTTTACGCAAACTGTTTTTAGCGAAGGCAAAAGTATAAATTACAAGGGTAGATTTTACGCAAAAAACGACAATACTGCACTTTGGATATATGAAAGTCCAACACCAAAGAGAATTTATTTTAACAAAGAGCGTGTGATCGTGATTGAAGACGAGCTTGAGCAAGCCATCATTTCAAAGCTTGATGATACGCCAAATTTGACGCAAATTTTAGCTCACGCAGAGCAAATTCAGCCGACACTTTATAAGGCGATATATGACGGAGTTGAGTACTTTATAACCATTAAAAACACTCTTCCAACGACGATTGACTATAAAGATAAACTTTCAAATAAAATAAAAATAACCTTAAGCAACCCAGTAAAAGACGCACTCATACCACAAGAGACGCTAACTCCTGTCATTCCTCAAGGTTATGACATTGTAAATCAATAAATTTGGCTAACTTTAGCCAAATTTATTCACTTCTCTCCAAAATCTTTTCCAAATTCTTGAACGTTATTTAGATCGATAGGCTTTTGAACTACATCATTTGGGTCTGGTGAGATGATGATCTCATTGCCCTTTTTCTTCTTTTCTGGTTTTGTTACAATTTCTTCATTTACACTTGGATCGGAGCATAAATTTTGGCTTTTTATTGCTTTTATGATCTCGCTTAGCTCAAGATTATTTATCACTTTTATATTTAAGATAAGCACATCATCGATATCAAGAGAGTGCTTTTTGGCTGCGTATTTTATGAAAAGCTCTTTAAATTTCTCTTTTCCCATTGAGGTTAAAATATCTTCCACGTAAAAGCTACCAACTATTATGTTTAAAGCATCAAGTACATACGCTTCATTTTCTTCAACATCACGTCCAACAACTTCAAGATTCATATTTATCTTTTTTGTTAAATTTTGTCCAGCTTTTGAATAAATATCTGTTTGAAAATCTCTTACTTTTAGCACGTCTGCAAATGCAAAAATACAAAAAGCAAGGCTTAAAAATAGCTTTTTCATAAATTCTCCTTAATATGCAAAAATACGTTTTCTTGGTAAAATTTCTTAACTTCGTCGTCAATTTTAACCACTTTTCTTAAATGCTGCCTAAAATCACTTTTTTTATCATAAAAAAGTTTTAAATTTTTAGGACTTACTGCACGAGAAAGTGCGACGTAGAGTTGTCCTTTGGCAAAAATGTGGTTGATATTACAAATGAGCGAGTTTATGCTCATTCCTTGAGATTTGTGGATAGTTAGAGCGTAAGCAAGTTTAAATGGAAACTGATAAAGCGATGCCTGCACATTTTCTTCGATCTCATCTTCGTTTAAATTTAACGAACTAAATATATAAGCAGCTTTTTCTATCTCGCAAATTTCACCGCTATCTTTTTTCACGATCACGCTTGAAATGACTCCGTTTTCTTTTAAGATTTGCATGATCTTGCCTTGCTCGCCGTTATAGTACTCACCCCATTTATTTGACGTAAAGATGATCTTAGCGCCTATCTTCATCTCCAAATCCCTTGAGATATTTAGCGTATTTGCCCATTTTTCAAACTCTTTTTTATCTAAATTTTCATCCAAAATGCTCACATCTGAGTTTGAAATTTCAAGTGGCGTGCTAAGTTCTGAAAGCCTTTTTTGATTTAGCATTTCAGCCTCGGCATTTCTGCCAAAAAGCACACTCGTATCATCATCTGGCTCTATCTTGGTCACTCTTAAACTCTCTATATAGCTCATTATTTCATCATCTAACTCACCAACTCTAAGACGAGAGAGAATCTCATAAAATTTAAGATCATTTGTGCGTTTTGAGACTAGTAGCTCAACATTTGTAAATTTCATATCCTCCCACGCACTGGAGTTAAAAGCGTATAAAAAATTAAAAAGCCTATTTTCGTTTTGCTCCTTTTGCACTGGCGGAAGCTGATAAAAATCGCCCACTATAAGCACCCTACCTTTAAATTTGGAAGTAAGTAGTCGGTATCTTATCATCTCCATTAAATCTGAGCTCACCATTGAAATTTCATCAATTACAAGCAGATCACATGCATCTAGCATATTTCTTAGCTTGCTTAGTTTGTCTTTTTGATGATAGTCAAAGCGCCTTAGCTCCTCATAGTCCTTGCAGTAGCCAAATTTAAAAAAGCTATGCAAGCTAACTCCTCCAAGGCTAACGGCACTTATGCCAGTTGAGCCAAGGATTATGACGTTTTTAAAATTTTCTTTGTAGTGTATGATGATGGAGGCCGTTAGATAGCTCTTGCCAACACCTCCGCCACCTGTTAAAAAGACGTTTGAGCGAGATAAAATTTCTAAAATTTGCTCTTTCATCTACTCAAACATCTCTGGGCGATACTCAAAGTGCATCGTATCAAAGTGCTTCCAGCGTCCACCCCAGATAAATTTATGTTTTTCAAAAACACGCACTATCTTTTCAGGAATGAGATTTTGATAGCCCTTGCTCCACTGCCAGTAGTGGCTCTTTTTCACATTTATATCGATCGCGATGCCGTAGCTGTGCGCACTCAAGCGGTTTGTACCAGCAATAACTCGCCACTTAAATGTCCCACCTGGATCTTTTAAATACTCAAGCAAACTCATATCATGTTTTACCATCTCATTTAGCTCATTACTTACATCTTGTAAAGCGGCTGCAGCTCCATTTTTAGAGTTAAATGGTAGTTTTAGCGCAAGGCTATCTTTTAGCCAAACGACATCTACCAAATTTGCTTTTACCTCGCTCTCGCTTGAGCCATAAATTTTGCCTAAAAACTCATAATTTCTGCATCTGCCAGCATCGCTTAGTGCGGTGCTAAGCGGCGAAAATGCAGCGTAATCAAGCGCATTCATATCCTCTATATCAGCACCGATACTACACTCATCATCTTTTTGTTTAAAGTCATCATAGACAAATATTGTTCCATCACCAAATTTGACCAAATTATCCTCGACCTTAACATCATAAGCCCTTTGTAAAGCTGAAATTTTTCTAGCTTTATCGCTTATTACATTTTCGGGCTTTATCACATTTATAGAATCAACCTTTGAAATGAGCAAATTTGAGTTTTGTATATCGCTTCTATTTTGTCCGATGTTTAACGTAGTTACTGCCGTAGCACCGATTAATGCCCTGCCGTTATTTTCGGTTTTTAGTCCCCAAGCATCATGTACCACGTAGATATCATCGCCCTTGTATCCAGCGTAAAGCATGATATGTCCTGGCAGATGCACAAGCGTAAGATATGGCACACCTTTTTCTTTTATCTCTTTTGTCTTAGCAGCGTTACTAAGTCCTTTTAGATCAAATTTTTGTCCCATATTTGCTTGAGCCCTTGAGTTTCTAGGCAGCCACACGCCAAAGCTTGCTAACAAATCTTTAGTAAAAAGTGAGCAATCCCTTAGCTTATCGACCCCGCCCCAGCCATAAGGCTGAGTAAGAAGGGAGCTAATAATTGTTTTTAGATTTGAGTCATTAAATTTAAGAGGAAAAAGAGCGCCAACAGACTTTGGCAACACAAATTCTCTCAAGAGATTTCTTACATAAATTTTTCCGTAGTAGTTTTTACTATCCTGAGCCAAAACAGGCAGTATCGCTCCAACTCTTGAATAAAACAAGAAATTTCCAGCCTTATCATAAACTGGCATCTTGTCCGTTTTTATAGTCACAAAACTTGACTTTTGATAGGCATTTGCCTCATCGTCGCTTATAAATTTTATATCCTCGACCTTTACCCAGCCCCAAACCGCATCATCACTAACAAACGCCCATGCCCTATCTTTAGAAAGATGTGAGATAAAAAGTGGATGAGCGATGCTTAGGGTTGATTCTTGTAGATAATCAAACGGATAGCCCTCTCCTGGAGTTTGCGGATTTAAAAATATCGGCTCATCGGTTGGAAAATTTCTTAAAGCTGTGTTTGCCGAAGTTAGAGCATAAGCAGAGATGCTTGAAAGAGCTGAAAAATTTGCATTATCCTTTTGTGCGTCAAACCAGCTTTGTGGTATCTGTCTAAAATTTGAGCCAAAATACTTTCTCTTTTCGCTTGGCTTATATATATTAAATGCCCAAAAGACATCGTTTGGATTAAATTTTACGCCCCTTAATGTAAAAACCTTAAACCTTCTTTTTAAAATTTCCTCTTGGTCAAAGCTTGCACTTTGTATATTTTGCGGTAGCGACGAGGCATCTTGCTTCATTTCAAAATCAAGCAAACTAATGCGTTCATTTGGCTTATATACATTTTCATCTGGTAAAGAATTTTGCACACTTGGCTTTGGTTGGGTCTGCGAACATCCCAAAAACAAAGCAACGCTAAATGCTAAAAATATACCCTTTTTCAACTTTTTTCCTTATCTTTAAATATAGCTTCTACGATTAAAACAAAAACGTAAAACATCCTTTCATTATTGTTTTTACAAATTTGCTTCATCGTCTCATTCTCTTTTTACTTTTATATCGTTTGAGTTTTTTCTTTAAAACCTCACCCACTTTTACATCATTGAGAGCATTTACAAAACCTTACCACGACGCACTTAAAGATTACCTCAAGCATAATGTTGTCTTTTAGTTTATCAAACATCAAGCCGCACTATCTCATCTTCACTAAAAACTAAAATTTTATTTTCTTTTAGCAGTTTTGCTGTGATGCCATCGCCTAAAATAAGTCTCTTACTAAAGCTTCCGTCATAAATTTGCCCACTTCCGCAGCTTGGACTTTTTGATTTTAAAATAGCCTTTTTGCAGCCATTTAACTTTGCTATTTTTAGGCAAATTTCTGCTCCTTTTTTAAAATTTTTACTCACATCTTTACCTGAAAATTTACAAACAACCGCACCATTTTTCATCTCAGCCGGTTCTCTTGGCGTGCTAAGTCCACCGTAAACCTCTGGACAAACAAAAAGCAGATGATATCTCTTTGAAATTTCATCCAAAACATCTTTATTTAAGAGATTATTTTCGCCGTTAAATTTACAATTTATGCCGACTAGGCAAGCACTTATTAAGATTTTTTCTCTCAAAGTCCAGCTTCTTTTAAAAGTTCACCAGCATAAATTTCTCGGAGTTTGCTTGAAATTTCTCCTACTTTTGCGCCATTTATTGCCCTGCCATCAGCATAGACGACTGGTAAGAGTATGAGCGTAGCAGCCGAGATAAAGACTTCATCAGCACCATAAACTTCATCCATGCTAAATTTTCGCTCCTCTATCTTAAGGCCGATATCTTTAGCGATCTTTAAAAGTCTCATTCGGCGAATTCCTGGCAAAATTTCATTTGAAAGTGGTTTCGTGATTAAAGTTTTATCCTTGATAATAAAAGCACTTGAGCTACAGCCCTCTGTGACAAAGCCATTTTCCACCATAAAGCCCTCGTCTGCGCCTTTTTTGTGAGCTTCATTTTTAGCGTAGCACTGAGCTAGAAGAGAGATAGATTTGATGTCGCGCCTCTTCCACCTGATGTCCTCGACACTTACCACCTTTATGCCAGTTTTTGCAGCAGGATTGTTTAAAATTTCACTCTCGTAGCAAAAGATAAAGACGCTTGGTGTTAAATTTTCCATAAAATAGAAATTTCTAAACGCCACGCCTCTTGTTACTTGCATGTAAATTCCGCCCTCTTTTAAGGCGTTTCTTGCGATTATCTCGTTTAAGATTGCCTCAAATTTTTCCTTTTCGTAGGGCAAGCTTATATCTATTTCATTTAAGCTTCTTTCAAATCTAGCCCAAAACCCATCTTTATCAACCATTTGTGAATTTATCACAGGCACAACCTCATAAATTCCATCACCAAATATAAATCCTCTATCAAAAGCACTAACTTTTGCCTCGTCTTTTTGCAAAAATTCTCCATTTAAAAAGACGGTTTGTAAAGCTTGATCTGCCATTTTTAGCTCCTTAAATTTTGGGCAAATTGTATCTAATTTTGTTTGAATTTATAGATTCTTAGATATAATGAGTCAAAATTTCAAAGGTAAAAAGTCTATAAAAAATGCAAGAAACTTTAAAAGATAGAATCATAAAAAACGTTTTTTTTGTTTCAAAACAGCCAGTTTTATTCAGGGATCTACTTGAAGCGAATGCCCTTTTTAACGAAGGTATGCTAATAGATGGAGCAAAGCTAAATTTTAGATTTAATCATATCAAGCTCTATCAGATTTACGCACTTATCTGTTTTGTCATTTTATTTCCATTGTTAATCATCACGCATCATTTTTTAGCAAAAACTGATGCACACATATCGATAATAGCGACTGCTGTCGTTACTTCGGCCGTTTTCATTGGCTTTGATATGTTTAAAGTTTGGGCAAGAAGAGAGATAAGTCACGATCTTATTAAGAAAGCTTGGAGTGTGCATTTTCCATATTTTAGCTATGAAAAATACTCAAGCAAGGTCGAAGAAATTTATAATACTGCTATAAAAAATGACATATCAAAAAAAGATTTAGAACAATATATATATGAAAAGCTAATCTCTCAAAAAGAAAGTAATTAGCAAGTTAAGCTTGGCTTTGTTTATTGAGTTAATTTTATTTTTGTGCAGTCGTATACAAAATGGCTAAATTATTTGCCAATATAATTGAATCGCAAAAATTTAGATGAGAATAAATAAAGCTTTAAATGTTTCGTTATTTCCATTGACGCTCTTGCATATTATTTAAAATTTGATTTTTATAACGTAAATTTTCGAGCTTTATATTAAGAGCTCTATTTTCCTCTAAAAGCATATCTCGCTTACCGCTGATGTCGGCTATATCCCTACTTATATAATAAATCTGATTTGCTATGTAAATTTTTGGCAAAAATATAGCTAGAGCTATAAAAACAGCTAAATAGACCATCACTAATGTCTTAAAGCTTAAATTTACCTCACGTTTTTGCTCCTCGTCGTGAAGCGTTAGTAGCTCTTCTTTTTCTTGCATCTTTATCCCTTTATCTTAAAAACCCGCAGTTTTGCGCTCTTGCTTCGTGAGTTTATCTTTAACTCATTTTGGCTTGCTGTTAGTGGCTTTTTGGTTAAAATTTCTCCTAGTTCGTGATTGTTTCCGCATTCACATCTATAGACGCCAGGTAGGCAGATACAGCTATTTGCCCATTTTTTAAAGCGCTCTTTTACGATCCTATCTTCAAGCGAGTGAAACGTAATAATTGCCACAAGACAATCTTTAAACCCACATTTTTCTATACTATCAAGTAAATTTGTTAGCTCATCTAGCTCACCATTTACCTCTATCCTGATGGCTTGAAAGGCAAGTATTGCAGGGCTAACTCCGCGTCCTTTTATCTGGGCTGTACCTATTAAATTTGCAAGCTCTTTTGCACTCGTTATCTTGCCTAAATTTCTAGCATTTATAATCTTGTTTGCAATCCCGGCAGCATTTTTTAGCTCGCCATAATCTCTAAAAATTCTAACCAACTCATCAAAAGAGTATCCATTTACAACGTCAAATGCGCTAAAATTTCGCTCTTTGTCCATTCTCATATCGAGCGTACTTGAGCCAAGACTAAAGCCTCTATCATCTTTATCTATCTGAAGCGAGCTAACACCGATGTCGGCCAAAATTCCTCTAACATTTAAAATTTCTTCTTGACTTAGCTTACTAATCATTTCAGAGAAGTTACTTTTATAAATTTTAACTCTACTACCAAATGGCTCAAGTTTTTTTAGTGAAAAATTTATAGCTTCGTTATCTCTATCACAGGCAATTAAATTTAAATTTTTATTTTGAGACAAAATGGCACTAGAATGTCCGGCATATCCAAGCGTGCAATCTATAAAATTTCCATTTAAATTTTTAAAAAAAGATAGGACTTCATCAAGTAAAACACTGATATGTGGACTTTGCAACGCTGCCTCTTTATAGTAAATAGTGTGGAAAATTTATCGAAATTTTACTTAAAAAGCTATCATTACACAAAATTTTACATAAATTTTAAGATAGCTTAAATATAATCGCTTAAATGTAGGAGAAAAAATGGAGCTAGAACACTCAATAAATGAGATAAAAACGATATCACTTTCTATGTTTAGAAAGAATTTTTTTGGCGTCTTTCACGGCTCAATTTCAGCAAGAGTCGAAAAAAATCAATTTATAATCAATAAACAAAATGCCATTTTTGATAATTTAAAAGATGACGACTTGACGCTTCTTTCATCAAAAAAAGACTATCGTTGGAATGAAGCTAGTCTTGATGCTGATATACACTTAAATATTTATAAAAATATAAATGAGGCGAGATTTGTTTGCTACGCAATGCCACCATACGCAACTGCCTACGCAATGAAACATGAAAAAATAGTACCGAAAGATTATTTTGGGTATATGAGATTTGATAAAATTTCTGTTTATGATCCAAAACAATATGATGACTGGTATGAACGTGCAGAAACTGAAATTTATAGATATATGCTAGAAAAAAATACAAATATTATTATCGTTAAAGGATATGGCATTTACGCATACAGTAGAAGCCCTCAGCTTCTTGCAAAAGAGATAGCTTTGCTAGAAAATAGTTGCAAATTGCTTCATTTAACTAGTGGTTATAGCGATTATAGTATTTAAAAATTTTGCTAACAATACTAAAAAATTGTTAGCAAAATTCTTCACAAAGGTATTTTTAAAGCCCCTATTTTAAGCTTATTTAAGGCAATTTTATATAATATATCATACAAATTTCGTTAGTCTTTTAAAGGAAAATTTAATGTTGTCTTGGATGCAAAAACATAAAAAATACCTAGTTGTTACCATTTGGGTAAGTACAATAGCCTTTGTTGGAGCAGGCTTTGTAGGCTGGGGAGCATATGATTTAAATAGCAATCGAGCCACTTCGGTAGCAAAAGTAGGACACAGAAATATAAGCATTCAAGAACTACAACAAAAATACGATAATTTGTATCAATACTACAATAATCTTTTTGATGGTAAATTAACACAAGAAAAGGCCAATGAGTTAGGCTTACAAAATGCTGCACTTCAGGCTACAATTCAAGAGAATTTACTATTAAATTTTGCAGACGATATAGGTCTTAGTGTTAGTAAAGATGATATTTTAAAATATATAATCGCTGATCCAACATTTCAAAAAGATGGTGCTTTTGATAAAAATTTATACTACGATATTTTAAGAAGAGCCAGAATAAACCCAACCGATTTTGAAGAAAATTTAAAACTAACAATACTACTTGATAAACTTAGAACTATTTTAAATTTACCAGCCAGCAAAGAAGACATTGCAATGATGGAAGCAAGCTTTTTTATGCAAGATAAATTAGCAATACAGATAATAAATGCTAATCAAAGTGATATAAAAATAGATGAAAAAGAGCTAAAGAATCTTTGGGAAACAAAAAAAAACAACTATATGACAAAGACTATATACGGTCTTGAAACATACTTTATAGAGTCAAACAAAAATGATGTAAATCAAACTACTTTGAGTGACTACTACAACGAAAACAAGGAGAGATACAAAGGCTCTGATGATAAAATCAAATCATTTGACGAAGTAAAGACTGAAGTTATCAAAGACTACAATATCGAGAAAAGCAAGACTGATGCTTTAAAAAAATATACCTCTATCAAAAAAGCTGAGCTTGCAACAAATGAATTTGTTAGTATAAATGAAGATAATGCGACATTCTCACTTGATGAAATAAAAGGTGCAAAAGTTGGTGAAGTTATAAAACCATTTACATATAAAGATGGATATTTGATAGTTAGAGTAAAAAGTATAACTCCTCCACAACCTATGAGTTTTGAACAAGCAAGAGCAATGGTACTTGAAATTTACAAAGATAAAAAGAAAAAAGAAAACTTAACAACTATGGCAAAAGAGTCTTTACAAAATTTCAAAGGAACTGATATAGGCTTTATCAGTAGAGATATAAATAGCTCTATCTCAGGACTAAATGAAAGTGAAACTAGAGCTTTTGTTTCTCAACTTTTTGAAACTAACAACAAAAAAGATTATGTTATATTAGAAGATAAGGCCGTTATATACGATATTTTGGAACAAAGGTTGCTTGTAGATAATATAGATAATAGCTATAAGCAAATAACACAGCAAAACGTTACGATGCTTAAAAATAATGAGTTAATAAAAGATTTAACAAACAAACTAAAAAAATACTATGAAATTAAAGAATATATCAAAAGGTAATTTATTTTGAGTACAAAAATTTTAGGTATAGATGTCGGCTCTTTTCAGATTTGTGCAGTAATAGCACAACATGATGAAAATGGCATTAAGATAATTGGAATTGGGACTGAAAAAACACAAGGAATAAGAAAAGGTGTTATAACTAATATTGAACAAGCTGCAAAGTCTATAAAAAATGCATTAATAGAGGCACAAAGAGTTGCAGGAACACGCTATGAAAAAGTCATAGTTTCTATTTCTGGTGCGTATACAAAAAGCGTTGACAGTAGTGGTGTAGTGAATATACCAAATCATGAAATAGGTATAAAAGAGATCGAACGTGCTATGCAAATGGCCGATCATACAGCTGATATACCTCATGAGTATGAAAAACTACATGTTCTTCCTTATAATTTTAAAGTAGATGGGCAAGAACATATTGAAGATCCAATAGGTATGAACGGTAGTAGGCTAGAAGTACAAACACATATTGTTACAGTACAAAAGTCATCTATTAGCAACCTAAGAAAAGCAGTAAATTTAGCAGGTGTTCAACTAGATAACATAGTCCTTTCAGGATATGCTTCTGCAATAGCAACATTAACAAAAGACGAGAAAGAGCTTGGTGCCGCACTTGTTGATATGGGTGGTGCTACTTGTAATCTTGTGGTACATTCTGGAAATTCTATAAGATATAACGAATTTTTACCTGTTGGCTCAGCAAACATTACAAATGATCTTTCTATGGCTCTGCATACACCTCTTCCAAAGGCAGAAGAAATAAAATTAGGTTATGGTGCTTTAATAAATAAGTCAGTTGATCTAATAGAACTTCCGATCCTTGGAGATGAAACAAAAAGCCACGAAGTTTCACTAGACATAATATCAAATGTTATATATGCCAGAGCAGAAGAAACCCTTATGGTACTTGCTAAGATGCTAGAAGATAGCGGCTATAAAGATAGCATTGGTGCTGGAATAATACTTACTGGCGGTATGACTAAGTTAGAAGGTATTAGAGATCTTGCATCCGCAATATTTGACAAAATGCCGGTTCGTATAGCAAAACCAAAAGAAATGGATGGATTATTTGAAATTTTAAGAGACCCAGCAAATTCTTGTGCTATAGGGCTTTGTTTGTATGGTGCTGGCAACTTTAGCCCATACGAGATTGATTCTGAGAAAAAAATGAGATACCAAGGGGAAATAGCCTCAAAACCGAAAGCAAATTTTAGAAATGTTTTTGTAGAAGAAGAAAACGTACAAAATTTTGGACAAGAGGTGCAGGATCCAAATGAAAAAGAGGATAGTTTTTCTGATAAAGATTTTGAATTAGAGATAGCAAATAAATCAAAAAACAAAGAAGAGCTTGCCAATATTGCGGATATTAGCAAACAAGAAAAAAAGCCAAATGCTTTTGCAAAATTTTGGTATAGTATTACACAATTATTTTAAGGAGAATTTCAAAAATGAGTAGCTTCACAGTAGAAGAAAATAAAAGCATCTATGGTGCAAAGATAAAAGTCGTAGGTGTAGGTGGAGGTGGTGGCAATATGGTCAACCACATAATAAGAGTTAATCCAAATTTAAATATAGATCTTATTGTTGCTAATACAGATGCTAAGGCTCTTGAAAATTCTCTTGCACATACAAAAATACAGCTTGGAGAAAAGACGACAAAAGGCCTAGGTGCAGGCATGAGACCTGAAATAGGAAAAGCTGCTGCTGAAGAGAGCTACGATGAAGTAAAAAGTGCACTTGAGACATCAGATATAGTTTTTATCGGTACAGGACTTGGTGGTGGAACTGGTACAGGTGCAGCTCCAGTAGTTGCTCAAGCTGCAAAAGATATTGGTGCACTAACAGTTGCAGTTGTTACTATGCCTTTTATGTTTGAAGGAAAAAAACGTAGAAAATTGGCTGATTGTGGCCTTGAAGAGCTCAGGAAAGAAAGCGATTCTATTGTTGTCATACCAAACGATAAACTCTTAACACTAATTGATAAAAATGCTGGCATAAAAGAAAGCTTTGAAATGGTTGATGAAGTACTTGCAAGAGCCGTCAATGGCATGAGTACGATTGTACTTGACTCAGGAAAAAGCGATATAAATCTAGACTTTGCTGATGTTAGAACGATTATGAGCCATAGAGGACTAGCTTTAATGGGCGTTGGCGAAGCAAGTGGCGAAGATGCAGCACAAGAAGCTATAAAAAATGCTATACAATCACCACTTCTTGATAATATGACAATAAATGGCGCATTTGGTATTTTAGTTCATTTTAGAATAAGCCCTAGTTGCCCACTAGCTGACATCAATAATGCGATGAGCATTATTCATGAGGCAGCGGATGAAGATGCTGAAATTATATTTGGTACAACAACTGATGACAAAATAGAAGATAATAAGGTTGAAGTTACAATAATAGCCACAGGTTTTCAAAGCTCACAAAAAGAAACTGAAAAAAAAGATGAAGTACAAACTTCTAATGCAAACGATATCATAAAAAAAGAGCGTATATTAAGACTTAAAAAAGTTAGTGGTGGATATGACGAAGACTATATGTCACAACTTGATGTGCCATCATTTATGCGCCATCAAATGGACTAATAAAAAATAAACTCCTTAAAATTTCTAGAGAGCTTTTGCTCTCTAGCTTATTAAAAATTTACAAACTTTCAAATCTAAAAACTTAAAATTTAAACTCCAAGTTGTGCTTTTACAAAATCACTTGCCATTTGTATATTCCACTCAGGCTCCCAGACAAGATCGATCTCACACTCTTTGACACCTTCTATATCAAGCACGGCAGTTTCTACCCAGCCAAGTATCATTTCGTGCAGTGGGCAAGATTTGGTTGAAAGCGTCATAGTAACCTTTGCTTTGCCATTTTCATCGCAACTCGCATCGTATATAAGTCCGAGCGAAACGATATCAAAGCCAACTTCTGGATCAACGATATTTGACAGTGCGTTATAAATTTTTTCTTTCATTTTTTATCCTTTAAAACCAGTAAATCTAAAAATATTTATTATATTTATCGATAGCAAAACTATACTAATAGCTATAAAAATCATACCTGCTTGCACTAAACTTTCTAGTTCAAAGCAAGTTGAGAGAAGATAGCAAAGAAGCGAGATAGCATTAAAAGCTATACCAAAATAAGCTATCTTTTTTAGTATCATAGCATCAAGAAGTGGCACTTTTACCTTTCCAACAAAAGGTGCTACATAGTGATACCATATGAGAAATGGTGCAATCTTGTAAAGATGAGCTACGATAAAAGCAAATAAAAAGCCATATATTAAAAAATATGCAGCTAAATTTAATTTGTCTAAAGCTATAAAAACAGCAGCACCAAGCAAAGCCACCAACGAAAGCACGATATTTACATTCCAGTAATCATACGCCTTTCTAACGCGCTTTTTTAAAATATAAAGTGCTTGAGCTATAAAAAGTAAAGCCGCCACACATATTGACAAAATAGACAAATTTTCATTAAAAGCTAGTAAGATACCACCCATAATATAGCATGCTAGTGAGGCTTTACTAAGTGTAAATTTTAGATCATGAGCCAATGCAAACATAGGTAAGAGTACACTAGCAGCTCCAAGTATCACAAGAAACACAAAACCTAGCACAAAATAAACGTGAAATTTTAGTGTCATCTCAAAATCAAGCATCAACGTACCGCCAAGTATCATAAGCAAGCAAAAACCAAGCGTTATTCCAATTAGCAAAAAGATAGCTGAAACAAAAAGTGCAAAGGCTGCAAAGCTCTTTTTTTCATTATCCATAAAGCTTAATGCGTAAGTCGTTGCAAAAAAGGCAAGTGAGCAAAAAAGCAAAACTCCACTAATTTGTAAAATTTTAGCCTCAGCAAATAACATCCCGTAGCACATGCCCAGCAACGATAGACAAAAAATAGCCAAATTTGAAATAGCACCTTTTGCAGTAAAAAATGGCTTTTCTAATATGACTGAGGTTAGCTGATAGAGTGCTCCGATGATAATGCTCATAACAAAGCCAACAAAAAATATATGCAAAAAACCAGCTGTATTTAGCGAGCTAATCGCATCAAAATCTGCATAAAAGAATGCCGGCACACTTAATGCTAAAAAGAAAATTCCAGCAATAAAATATCCACCAACTAACTTAAATGGTGGTGCGTAAGTATTTAAAAGCATCTTAGTGGCAAAGACTCATATCTACGTCTTCTATGTTTGCACCGTCTTTTAGGCTAAAAATCATCTTTACAGCCCCACCATCTATATCTTCACGCTCTATATCAAAGCTCTTATCTATCTTTGGTATAAGACCAGCTGGAAATTTATGATTTAGCATCATAATTTTTGTGTCTTTATCAGCAAATTTAATAGCGATTAATGCATTGACCATTGGCTCTGGCGGCACGCAAGGACGTGAATCAAAGCCAACAAAATTTACACCATTTTCATTAAATTTATAAAATGGCACAGTTGCACCATCGACATTAAACTGCTCTGCGTTTTTGAAAAAATCGCTCATTTTTTCTCCTTTTAATTTTGGAGAATTATACTCTGATTAAACTTTTCAAACTATTGATTTGCTTCAACAAAAGCTATTTTACATAAGGTATAAATTCCTCATACCCTAGTCTTGCCATATCTTCAAGCGGTATAAATTTAAGGCTAGCACCATTTATGCAATATCTTAGCCCGCCCTTATCGCTTGGACCATCATCAAAAACATGACCAAGGTGCGCGTCACTATTTTGCGACTTAACTTCGACCCTTTTCATCATAAAAGAGTTATCCTCCTTATATGAAAGAGCTGTTGTCGTGATAGGCTTTGTAAAGCTTGGCCAGCCACATCCTGCATCAAATTTATCTGCACTTGAGAAAAGTGGCTTTCCGCTCGTTATATCTACATAAATGCCTTTTTTATCAAATTTATCATACTCGCTGCTAAATGGCCTCTCAGTTGCAGCTTCTTGCGTCACGGCATACTGCTCACTACTTAAATTTTTCTTTAGCTCATTTTTACTAAGCGGCTTAAATTTTGCCTCATCATAAAGCGGTTTATCAGCTAAGCCTAGATCGATATGGCAGTATCCAAAAGGATTTTTATCAAGATAGTCTTGATGATACTCCTCACCTAAGACGAAATTTTTAAGTGGCGCCACCTCAACCACGATCTTATCTTTAAATTTCTTTTGCTCTATTTTCATAAAGCTCTCTATCGTTGGCAGATCACTTTCGCTCACATAGTAAATTCCGCTTCTATACTGCCTACCAACGTCATTGCCTTGTTTATTTAGTGAGGTCGGATCGATCACTCTAAAAAAGTGAGCCAAAATTTCAGCTAAAGCGACTCTGTTTTCGTCGTATTTTACATAAAGCGTTTCAGCATGATCGCTCTCATGAAGCTCGCGGTAGCTAGTATTTTCGCTCTTGCCATTCGCGTAGCCTACCTTTGTATCCACTACGCCAAGTATCTTTTTAAAATATCCCTGCATGCCCCAAAAGCAGCCACCTGCTAAATAAATTTCTTTCAAATTTTGCCCTGCCATCGTCTGTTCCTTTAAAAACTCATCTTTTGCCATCAAATTTACACCCAAAAATACCGCCAAAACCAAGAGAAAATTTAACATCTTTTTCATGAGAACTCCTTTTTTGAAGGATTATATAAAATTTAAAGTTATAAAGTGTGAAGTAAGGGGCAAAGCGCCCCTAAATTTTAATGTAAAAAGTGTCTAACACCAGTGAAATATAGCGACATGCCGTGCTCATCGGCAGCCTCTATCACCTCATCATCTCTTATGCTGCCGCCTGGCTCGATGACGCATTTTACGCCCACTTTGCTGGCGATGTCGATGCTGTCTCTAAACGGAAAGAACGCCTCGCTTGCAAGCACGCAGCCATTTAGGTCGATCTCAAGCTCTTTTGCCTTCGCTACGGCCGCACGAGCAGCGTCCACACGGCTAGTCATACCCATGCCGATAGCCACCATCGCGCCATCTTTTACATAAACCACGCAGTTGCTCTTCGTTAGCGCAGCCACTTTCCACGCTATCTGAGCGTCTTTTAGCTCGCTGCCAGTTGCAAATTTCTTGCTCATTTGCTTCATATTTTCAAGCTCTTCGTCTTTTACAAAGTCTCTTTCTTGAAATACAAAGCCACCATCGATGTGCTTAAAGTCAAATTTATCATTTGCACGCACTAAAAATTTATTATCCTGAGTGAAAATTTTGATGCGTTTTTTACTCTCAAATACTTTAAGCGCGGCATCATCGACATTTGCAGCGATGATTACTTCAACGTAAATTTCATTTATCTTTTTAGCTAGCTTTTCATCAAGTGTACCGTTTATTGCTACCACGCCGCCATATGCTGAGATCGGATCGCATTTAAGTGCGGCCTCGTAGCTCTCAAGCAATGTATCTTTTACTGCAAAGCCGCAAGGATTGGCGTGCTTGATAATGGCCACTGCTGGAGCGTCATCAAAGCTAGTTGCAAGCATTAAGGCGCCATTTATATCGGTCATATTATTGAAACTTGCCTCGCCTTTAAGAGCTCTAAAGTTGTTTGTGAAGAAATAATCAAACTCATAAAGCGCGCCTTTTTGGTGTGGATTTTCGCCGTATCTAGTGTCAAAAACCTTGCTTCCCACGATAAATCTAGCATCACCAAAACCGCCATTAAACCTATCATTCATATAGTTTGCGATCATGCTATCATAAGCCGCTGTATGCTCGAACGCCTTTATCATCAGCGATCTTCTAAACTCATAATCATCGCTTTTCTCTCTTAGGCGCTTTAAAATTTCATCGTAGTCAAGCACGCTTGTAACGATAAACACGTCTTTAAAGTTTTTAGCAGCGCTTCTTACCATGGCTGGGCCGCCGATGTCGATATTTTCGATGATCTCGGCAAAGTCATCAGTCCTAATCGTAGTCTCTTTAAATGGATATAAATTTACGCAAACTAGGTCGATGCCCTCGATGCCGTACTTCTTTGCCTGAGCCATGTGCGTAGCGTCGTCACGTTTGTGCAAGATGCCGCCATGTATCTTTGGATGAAGCGTCTTTACCCTGCCCTCGAACATCTCAGGCGACGCCGTAAATTCGCTAACCTCAGTGGCTTTGACGCCCTCAGCCTTTAAAAGTTTATAGGTGCCACCGGTTGAAAGTATCTGCCAACCAAGCTCTTCTAGCCCCTTTGCAAACTCTACAATGCCCTCTTTATCGCTAACGCTAAGCAATGCTCTCATTTTTTCTCCTTTATTAAATTTTTATCTTTTTGTTAAACACATACCTTTTGCAAGCAGAAGCTGCCCCATTTTTATATCTTTTGCGATATTCTTTATCGATAAGGCTTCTAGCGTAACCATAACATTTGCAGCTGCATCTATATAATAGTCTTTTCTCTCTACAAAGTTTTCACGCTTTTGACCAACAATATCAACGCTAAAGGCATAGCTTGAAATTTGATTGCCATCAAAATATCTTGCATCTAATACGCTTAAATTTATAGGCTCCTCTTTCTCAAGCGCCTCGCATATCGGCTTTTTCGAGCTAAATTTCATCACCTTTATGCCGCGATCATACGAAAAGATATACTCACTAATTTCATTTAATTTTTTTGCTTGAACTGACATAATGTCGCTCTTGTTGCCATCTTTGTCGACAAATATTATGCTCACATTGCTATCTTTAACATCGTAGTTGCTGATGACTAACTTTTGATCTTGATAAAGCTCGCTTTGTGTAAGCTTAAATTTTATCTCTTTTCCATCGATATTTACCACTTTAAAATCATTACAAAAGCCAGCCACCGCTAGCAGCAAAATAATAAATTTCTTCATCTAAACTCCAAATTTCTCTTTTAATCGCCCATAAGCCTCATTTATCTCCTGAAGCTTCTTAGTCGAGCGCTCTATCACCTCTTTGCTCTCGCCTCTGCCCATCAAAATGTCAGGGTGATACTGCCTCACAAGCTCTTTGTAGCGAGCCTTTACCTCATCAAGGCTTGCATTTTTGCTAAGTCCTAAAACCTCAAATGCATCGTTTTCTTGGTTCATCTCATCGTGATCCGCTCCAAATCTCGAGCCATAAAAGCTATCAAATTTAAAGATTATCTCATCAAGCGTCTCTTTATCGATGCCAAATCCATAAGCGATATTTCTTATAACATCTTGCTCGCTTTTATTAAATTCTCCGTCTATGTAGGCTAAATTTAGAAAAAAAGTAAGCCTAGCCACGCAGGTATCGTAGTTTAGATTAAAGGCGCGCTTGTAGTTTCTGGCGGTTTCATAGGCGTTATCTACATTTTCTTTTTGGCTGTTATAAACCTCCTTTAGATACTCGCGCACGCCGCTAACACCGCTAACTTTTTGGCTTAGATCATCTAGCACTTGAGTGATCAGCCTAGCCTCTAGCTCGCTAACTCTGCCGTCACTTTTAGCGACTTTTGCAAGCAGTGAGACTAGAAATTTAGCCTCATCTACATTTGCTTGTTTCTTGCGGTTACTACCTATTTGGACATTCATAAATAAAAATATCGCACCGCCTAATATCAGTAAAAACAAGACTCCAGACATATTACCACAAGTGATAGATTGTATTTTTTATCTTGCCATTTACTAGCTCATTTTTGCGCCACGAGCTCTCGTCGTTCATCACGTTCCAGCGGCGCTCCTCAGGACGATAAAACCAGTCTTTATCGATCTGATAGTAAATTTGCTTGCCGTTTGTCTCGATGATGTTTGCGATGTTGTTATCGTGATAGCTGTTCTCATCGTAGTCGGTAAAGGCGCGCTGTCCCATCTCCGAGTAAAGCAGTGTTAGCTCCTGAAGCATCTCGTTAAGATCATCGTCCATTTTCTTGACATGCAGGCCGATCTCGTGCGCCTCTCTAAATAGGATTGGATATTCATGAGCTGGGTAGTCACCATTTAGCCTTTCAGAAATTTCTACAATCTTTTTATCATCCTCGATGTGATACCTAAGAAGCTCGGTGCAAATCTTAAGCGATAGCGAGCTAGCACGATCAACCGCACCAAAAACCAGCGGATGGATATACTCATATAGCGAATTATAAGGGTTTGTGTCGTTTGGCCTATCTTTATCTTGTTCCTTCCAAAGCTTGACCACACGACTAAGTTCGTCCATCGAAACACTCACAAGCTCATTGCCTTTATTTGTCGGACTAAGCTCGTGTTTGAGTGAAGTATCAACAGGCGTTAGATAGGCAAGTGGGCCCATGACGATCTCATTTGCACCAAGTGCCATCATGGTAGCAGCTGAGGCACAGTTTGCAGGTATTAGGGCTATTAAATTTTTGCAGTAATTTCTAAGTGTGGTGATGATCCTAAGAGCGGCGATACCGCTTCCGCCATCACTTTTTATAAAAAGATAAGCAGTATCTATCTTTTTACCCTTTAAAATTTCATACATAGCACTCGCGTCATTGCCACAAACGCTACCAGCATTTGAATTATAGTAAGTTATCAAAGTAGCATTTAGTCTTTTTTCGATTGATTTTATTAAATTTTGTGTCTTACTAAAAAGCACCGGCGGTTTTGCTACGCCTCGCTTTTCAACTTGTTCTGCTTCCTTTTGCTCATTTTCAGCCTCAGCGACCTTGCCCTTTTTCAAAGCCATTTCTTAATCCTCTTTTCTAACGATTTTTGCAAACTCATTTAGATAAATTTCTCTTATCTCATCCACGCTCTCATCGATATCATTTAGTTTAAATCTTCTGCCACCACTAACGCCAATTTTTTCAAATTTTACGCCAAATTTAGCAGCAAGTGTTTCAAATTTAGCCTCGTCTTTTACTCCTACGACTGCTCTTGAAAAGCTTTCATCAAAGATGAAATTTGGCTCTTTAAATTTCACCTCGCAGTTTATACCGATGTTTGAGATGCTAGCCATTTTTGCTAGCGTGATAGCAAGACCGCCTACGCCTACGCTATTTGCAAACTCTAAAATTTGTTCTTTATTTGCTTCGATCACTAGATCCCAAAGAGCTCGCTCAGCTTTATAATCAACCTCTTTTAGCTTTCCGCCAACCACGTTAAATAGCGCCTTTGCGTAAAGTGAAGCTACAAATTCTCCACTTGTCTCGCCAAGCAAGTAAATCGCCCTACCCTCGCTTAAAAATGTACTTTTTAGATTTAAATTTGTATCTTCATTGACGCCAACTGTTACGATGGCTGGTGTCGGATAGACGCTCACGCCGTCAGTGTCGTTATAGAGGCTCACGTTGCCACTCACGACTGGTGTATTTAGCTCACGGCAAGCCTCTTTTATGCCTTCACATCCCTCTTTAAACTGCCACATTACCTCTGGATTTTGCGGGTTGCCATAGTTTAGGCAGTCAGTGATCGCAAGTGGCACAGCACCGCTCATCGCTACTTTTCTGCCAGCTGCCGCGACCGCTCTTGCAGCGCCAATTTTAGGATCAACGAAATTTGCTCTAGGATCGCACTGCGCAGCCATAGAGACGGCCTTTTTAGTGCCTTTTACTCTAATACTTGCAGCGCCTAAGTGCCCAGGCTGTTTTATAGTATTTGTCTGAATATTTGCGTCGTATTGATCGTAGATGAAGCTTTTATTTAGCACTTCAGGCTCTTTTAAAAGCTTGAAAAATGCGCTTTTGTTATCAACATTATTTGGTATTTGTAAATTTACTATCTCATCAAGGTATTTTGGACGTGCGACTGGGCGATCAAGCACCGGAGCTGCCTCGCTAAGTGGGCCAATAGGGATTTCACCTGCAAGCTCACCGTGCCAATAAAGCTGCATCACGCCGCTACCTGTGACCTCGCCAATGATCTCAGCGTCAAGGTCCCATTTTCTAAAAATTTCAAGCACCTTTTGCTCATAGCCCTTTTTGGCACATATTAGCATACGCTCTTGAGACTCACTTAGCATTAGCTCATAAGGCGTCATACCAACTTCGCGCATCGGCACGCGGTCTAGATACATTTTCATGCCGCTACCGCTTCTGCCAGCCATCTCAAAGCTAGAGCTTGTTAGTCCTGCTGCGCCCATATCTTGGATGCCTATGATGTAGTCTTTTTTAAAGAGCTCTAAGCACGCTTCCATAAGTAGCTTCTCCGCAAATGGATCGCCCACTTGCACCGTTGGGCGAAGTGATTTGTTTTCGTCGTTAAAGCTATCGCTCGCCATAACAGCGCCACCAAGTCCGTCTCTGCCGGTCTTTGAGCCCACGTAAATGACTGGGTTGCCCACACCTTCAGCTTTGCCGTAGAAAATTTCATCACTTTTGCAAAGACCAAGCGCAAAGGCGTTGATTAGGATATTGCCATTAAAGCTAGGATCAAATGTGGTTTCGCCACCGATCGTTGGGATACCCATGCAGTTACCATAGTGTCCTATGCCAGCGACACTTCCTTTTAGTAGGTATCTATGTTTTTTAGCCAGCTCGCTCTCGCCTCTTATCTCGCCAAAACGAAGCGAGTTCATATTCGCAACAACTCTTGCACCCATAGTAAAGACATCTCTTAAAATTCCACCAACGCCAGTGGCAGCGCCTTGAAACGGCTCGATAAAGCTTGGGTGGTTGTGACTCTCCATTTTAAACACAGCCGCAACCCCGTCTCCAACGTCGATGACGCCGGCATTTTCACCAGGTCCTTGGATGACCCAAGGAGCTTTTGTCGGAAAGCCGTTTAGGTATTTTTTACTTGATTTATAGCTGCAGTGCTCACTCCACATCGCTGAAAATATGCCAAGCTCTAGTAAATTTGGCTCACGTCCTAAAATTTTTAAGATCTCTTCATACTCTTCATCGCTGATTTTATGTGCTTGTATGGTAGCTTTATCCATTGATGTAACCTTTTAAGAATTTTAAGCCATTTTACAATCTTGCTTATAAAAAGTTACTAAAAAGCCTTTTGAAATTTAGCAGAATAAAGCATTATTGAGAGAATTTTGCCTACTTTGATAAGGCCTTTTTATATTAGCATTTTAAAATTTATGCCAGTGTTTTATTTTTGCTAGCATAGTAATAAAAAGTGGCAAAATCTTAAAACCTAGCTCGTAGCTATTTTATTGCCACTTTTATTTATATTTGCAGTTTTGTTTCTAGTTTAAATTTCTATTTCGTATTTTTAAAAACTTTTTCAAGATGCGCTTCGTACTCTTTTAGGTATCTTGGCACATCTGGCATCTTGATCACATCATTGCACATAAAATATGGAAGCGGATTCATGCCCAAAAACTCATTTGCCTTTCTAAAATGAAAGTAAACTCCATCGATCCCACGTGCATCAAAAAACTCATTTGGATCGCTAAATGCCTCAGCTGGGGCATTCCAAGTAAGGCTTAGCATAAATTTCTTTTCATTTAGCAAGCCACCTTTGCCATAGTTTTTAGTTGGATCCGCCCTATTCCTGCCATCACTCGTATAAAGCTTGCCATGACCTGCAGTAAAGACCTCGTCGATGTATTTTTTCACTATCCAAGGCTCACCCATCCACCAAGCTGGCATCTGCCAAACTACCGCTTCCATCCAGAGAAATTTCTCAACTTCAGCCTCGATATCATAGCCTTGATCTATCACAGTTTGCTTTATCTAGTGACCCATTTTTGCGAGCTTCTCGCATGCAAGGTCGTGAAGTGTTTGATTTAGTCTACCATCTGAGTGGGCAAATTTTTTACCGCCATTTATAAGTAAAATTTTCATCGTATCTCCTTTAAAAAACGAAAATTTTAACCAAAAAAACTATCATTTTCCTAAACAAAAATGGCTAAACATCTCATCTAAAATTTCACTTCTTTCAAATGGCTTTGTGATACTTGCAAGCGCATTTATCGCACTATTTAGCTCATAAGCAAAAATTTCTAGTTCATCTTCGCTGAGCCTCAAAAACGCTCTTTTTAAAGCCTCGCTTGCCTCTTTACAGCTTAAAATTTGGCGGTTTGAGCTTAGCATGATCTCATCAGTATCTTGCATTTTGAGATAGTTTTCAAGCTCTTTTAAAACTACACTTGTATCGGTTTTTGCTGAAATTTTGATAGCACCCTCTAGCTCTATGTCAAATTTAAACGCCAGATCGCTTTTGTTTAAGATAAAAAAGGCTTTTTTGTTTGAGCTAGAAACGAGCCTAATTATATCTTTGTCTTGCTCATCGCTTGGGTTTGAGCCATCAAAGACAGCCAGGATAATGTCAGCTTCGTTTATGGCAGAAATAGAATAGTTTATACCGATTTGCTCGATCTTCCCAGCATCTTTTCTGATGCCAGCGGTATCTATTATACGAACTAGATGTGAGCCGATCTTAAAATTTTCTTCTATCCTGTCCCTAGTAGTGCCAGCTTCGTCACTAACGATCGCCCTCTCGTATGCCAAAAATGAGTTTAAAATAGAGCTTTTGCCAACATTTGGCTTACCAACGATAGCGATCTTAAAGCCATCTATCAGTCCTCTTCTTTGCTCGCTAAGTGTGGCTATGCGCTCTAGCTTCTCGCTATTTTTTAAAAGCATCTGCTTGATCTGCTCAAGCAAATTTGTAGGCAGATCATCATCAGCATAATCAATCATTGTCTCAACAAAGGCAAGAGTTTTTACAACTTCGCTTCTGATCTCTCCTACAAATTTACTAAGATCGCCTTGCATCTGGCGAGTCAAAATTTTAGCAGCGATCTCGCTTTTTGAAGTGATGAGCCCTTGCATAGCCTCAGCCTTAGCTAGATCCATCTTGCCATTTAAAAATGCTCGCTTACTAAACTCGCCTGGCATAGCAAGCCTCGCACCAGCCTTTATTAACTCGTTTAAAATTCTCTCGCTCACCATCACGCCACCATGAGTTTGAAATTCGACGATATCCTCGCCTGTAAAGCTTGCTGGAGCTTTAAAATATATAACGATGCCTTCGTCTAAAATTTCATCATCAAGGGAGTATATTTTGGCTAGTTTTGCGTATCTTGGCTCTAAATTTGAAAGTTTAAGGAGTTTTAAAGAGATAGCTAGGGCGTCCTTGCCGCTAAGCCTTACGATAGAAACTGAGCCGATGCCATAAGCTGTGGCAAGGGCTACGATAGTTTCACTCATTTTTTGAAAAAGTCATTTACAACGACAAATTTGCCGTCATTGCCACTTTTTATGCCGACATATTTATCTGGAAATTTTTCGCGGAGCTTCTCAAGTGCGATCTTGACCAAAACCCCGTCAAGTGGCTTTGTTTGAGCTCTGCCACTATTTTGCACACGCTCGATCACGCCATTTAGATATTGATCCATCATCGCTTCTTGATTTTGCAAAAATTGCGCGATTTCAAGGCGGATAGCAAGGTTGTATTTTGAGTTTAGCCAGTTATAAAGCATGTAAGATATCGCTTTATACCTATAACCTTCTTTACCTATAAGTAGAGCCGCATCAGCTCCATCAAGCTCTATAAGCACCGTTTCATCGTCAAATTTGCTAACTTCAATTTTACTAATATCAAAACAACTTGCCTTAAAAAGACGGTTCATGCCATCTTTTATCTCAGGTAAAATTTTATCAAAGTCGATTACAACTTTCTCTTTTTTCTCTTTTGGTAAAGCTTGAGGTGCGCTCTCTTCATCAGTTTGGTTGAAATTTTCAATAATAGAATTATCTAAAATATTTTTAGGAGCATTTTTGCTAGCTTGTGGCTCCTTTATTTCTTTTGGCTCGTCAAGTCTCTTTATCACATATCTCGGTTCAGCTTCTTCTTCACTCTTTTGAGCAAACGCATCTTTAGCTAGAGCTTCATTTTTTTCACTTAAATTTGACTTTTCATTTTTATGCTCTTTTTGCTCAAATTTAGTTTCACATTTTTCATCTCTATGTTTTTTAGGGCCTCGCTTTTTATCACTATGATCGTGTTTTTTAGCTTGCTTTTTATCTTCTTTTACGGCCTCGTTCTCATCATTTTTTTTAACAAAATTTTTATCATTTTTTGACTTGTGTTGTGGTTTTGACTGATTTTCTAAATTTGCTTCGATGATCACACTTCTTTTAAAAAATCCAAAAAAACCACTGCTTGGATGCTGTAAAACTTTTATATCAAGCTGAGTTACTGAGCAATTAAGCTGCTCAGCTGCCTTTTGAAACGCCTCTTGAAGGGTATTTGCTTCTATTTTCATTAAGCCTTTACCTCCGTAGCTTTTTTATGTTTTTCAAAAAGTTTATTTACAAATACTTGCTGAACAACTGAGCAAACGTTATTTACAAACCAGTAAAGTGTAAGACCAGCTGGGAATGTCACGAAGAAAAATGTAAATATAAGAGGTAAAAATTTCATCACCTTTTCTTGCATAGGATCAGTAAATGTCGTTGGTGTAAGCTTTTGCTGTAAAAACATCGTTAGCCCCATCAAGATAGGTAACACAAAATATGGATCCATTACTGAAAGATCGTGTATCCAAAGTATCCAAGGAGCACCTTTTAGCTCGATCGCATTTAATAAGACGCGGTAGATTGCAAAAAATACTGGGATTTGCAACAAGATCGGCAAGCAACCACCCATTGGATTTGCACCATGCTTTTTATAAAGCTCCATCATATGAACTTGCATTTTTTGCTTATCATCTTTATATTTTGTCTGAAGCTCTTTTACCTTTGGAGCAAGCTCTTTAAGCTTATTCATAGATAGCATACCCTTGTATGTAAGCGGGAATAAAACTATCCTTATAACAAGTGTTAGCACAACTATAGCCCAGCCCCAGTTGCCAATATAGTTATGCAAGAAATTTAAAAATGCAAACATAGGTTTTGCTATAAATGTAAACCAACCATACTCAATAACATCATTTAGTCTCTCGTCCATCGAGCTTAAAATTTTATGCTCTTTTGGTCCGATATATGCGCCTAATTTTAAATTATTATTTGCCTTTACAAAAAGAATAGGATTGTTGTTAGAATCTTTGTCTACGGCTACTTCAAATGGCTTTTCAAATGAGTAAAATAGCGTTGTATAGTATCTATCAGATGCGGCCGCTATTGTAGTATTTGCATAGTTTTTAACCTCTTTCGCATCACCATCTTCTATGATGTTTAGGCTATCGTCTGTATTCCTAAGCATAACGCCATGAACTGTGTAGCTATCTACCGCGATATTTGGTCTAAAGCCAGGAGTGATAAAATAATCAACGCTTTTACTTAAATTTACTTCAACCTCATAACGACCATTTGGGTAAAATTTGATATTTTTTGTGACTGTAACGCCGTATAAGCTTTGAGTAAGTTTTATAGTTTTAGGCTCGCTGCTAGCATCTATCTCACTAGCGTCACTTCTGTATGCGACCTTAAAAGCATCAGCATTTAAAGTGCTATCGTTAAATCTAAGCTCAAGTGGCAATGGATTTTGCGAAACAAGCTCGATTTTGTTACCATCTTCTGTTTTGTACTTATCTTCAGTTAGATAGAATTTTGAAATTCTTCCTAGCTTATCTATTTTTGCTTCGTAGCTTTGACCTTTGATCGTAGCGATTATCTCATTTGAAGCTAAATTTTCATTTGATTTTGGTGTATTTTGATTTATATTTGGAGCTTTATTTTGATCTATTGTTTGAGACATTGTAGTTTGGTTTTGCTCAGGTATCACTCTTTTTGGCATAAAAAAATCATACACTATAAAAAAAACAATAGATAAAAGTGCTGCAAGAAGCAACCTTTTTTGCATAGACATCTGTTCCATTTTAATTTTTTTCCTTTAATTTATCTAATACTTTTACGACATAAAATTTACTATTCTGACAAGGGATAAACCAAAAATTTATATTTCTGGTATCACTTTTTTGAAATATAAAACATAAGTTAAATTTTTTGTAGATGATTGGGTAGTTGATACCGCCTTTAAAAAGCTGATTACATTTTAAAATTCGCATGAAGGTTGCAAAAAAAGCAGAAAAAAAACTATTTGTTTGAAATTCCCAAATCGCGTATTGTGAGCAAGTCGGATAATAGCGACAGCTTTTTGGTAGAAGTATGGAAATATATTTTTGATAAAAAGCGATAGCTTTAATCGCAATTTTTTTCATTTTAAACATCCCATTTTTTTTGTAGACCAACTTAAATTTTTACAAATTTTTTCAAATGAAATTTCTGTAATTCCATTTTTTGCGATCATAATATATGTGCCATCTTTTAATTCACTAGAAATGTTAAAAAAAGCGGCTCTCAAAAGTCTTTTAGCTCTATTTCTAACTACCGCTTTTCCTACTTTTTTACTAGCAACTACTGCTATTTTTTTTTCATTTGTTGGTTTATAAAAAACAATGCAAGCATCACAATGCCACTTGCTAGCCTCTTTATAAACTTGAGAGAATTCTTTTGAGCCGCTTAACGACTCAAAACCAGCTAAGCAGCCAATCTTTTTCTACCTTTGGCACGTCTAGCGTTTATTACTTTTCGGCCATTTTTAGTTTTCATTCTTAAGCGAAAGCCGTGAGTGCGTTTTTTAGGGGTTTTATGAGGTTGATAAGTCCTTTTCATTTCTATCCTTAAAGTTAATATAAAAAGTGGGATTTTATCAAAGCAATACTTAAATTCCTTTGAATAACTTAGCTTAAAAAGCCACAACTCAAACTTTAAGCAAATCAAGTTATAATCCAAAAATGAATTTTAATAAAGACAATAGGCTTTTAAAAAAATTATTTTTCTTAAAACTAATTGGCTATAAGTTTATTGATAAAAATTTTCTTAGTCTAAGCAATTATCATGATTACAACAATATTGATGAGCTAAACTGCGAAGTAAAAAAATGTTCTCTTTGCTCTTTGCGAAATAGCTCAAAAGGCGTAACAGCTGGCATCGGTAATGAAAATAGCAAAATTATGTTTATATTATTTTCTAAAAAAAGTGATTCTTATGAAAATAACAGTAAAAAATTTTTAGAAAATGCCATAAAAAATAGTTTGAATTTAGATATAAAAGAAATTTATATAAGTTTTCTACTTCGGTGTGAAATTTCACAAAATGATGATAAAAGTCCGATTTTAAGCCGTTCTATTGAGCTTTGTCGTCCTTATTTGTTTGAAGAGATTAGGCTAATAAAGCCAAAGATAATCGTGACTTTAGGAGAGAAGGCTTTTATGCATTTATACCCAAATTTATTGTTAAAAAGCGGATTTTCAAGCATAAGAGGTAGTATTTTAAAAAATGAAAATAGCCTTATTTTACCAACGTTTTCGCCAGAGTGGATCAGCAAAAATCCTAGTTTTGAAAATATTTTTATAGATGATTTAAGTAAGATCAAAGGAGTGATATGAGAAAAATTTTACTTTTTTTAGCCATTTTTTCGACTATTTTTGCATCGCAAGATGAGATAAATTTTGAGAGTAATGTTACAAAAAACCAAAGTCTATCAAGCATACCTCCAGCAAAGATTACTTATATAAATTTAGAACCAGAATTCTGTGATAATGCCTGCTTAAATGAGCTTATTAAGGCTGATTTACTGGCTAGTTTTATGGCGAGATTTGAGCCAGCAAAAATAGACGATAACGCTCTTTTGGAGCTTTATATCTCTCTTGGTGGTGAAGCTATTTTAAAAGTTAATAAAAGCGGCAAAATCGCTGTAATCATCCCACAAAAGATTATAAAATCTTATGCAAATGTTGTATCAAACGCGGTCTTAAGCTATATCTTAAAGCAAGACGCAGATATCGAGATCAAATTTATAAATAGCAACGATGAAAGCCCACAAAGTCTTACAAATGCTATGCAAACGGCTAGAGCCCAAGGCTTTAATTATTTTATCGCAGCCCTTACATCAAATGGTGCAAACATTATAAATTCGCTAGTTCTATCAAATGAGCTTATCTACATTCCAAGCGTTCATAGCTCCTTTATCATAAATCCAAAGCCAAATTTGATCTTTGGTGGCATTGATTATAAAGAGCAAATTTCAGCTTTACTGGCCTACTCGAATGAAAAGATAGTTGCATTTGATGATGGCAGTTCATTAGGGCAAAAGCTAAATGAATATGTCCGCATGCAAAGTAGCGATTATCACGAAGCCTCTATCGTAGGCAAAGATATAAATTTAAATGATACTTTAAGCAAAAAATCCAAGTTTGATGACGCAAGTATATTTTTAAACATCCCAATCGTAAAAGCTTCTCTTGTAGCAACGCAGATGAGGGGCTTTGAGATAAAGCCATACGCACTTTTAAGCACACAGATAAATTTTTTACCAAATATCTTTAATGCCATCGCACAAAGAGATAGACAAAATCTTTTCATTGCAAACTCACTAAATCCTGTTAACGACTTATTTTTGGGGCTTGGTGATCTTTTTGATGTAGATTTTAGATATTCGCAAATCGGCTATTCAAGCGCTTTTGGTACCGAGTATATATACACAAATTTTATAGATAAAAGTGCCGATAGAATTTTTACCGAAAGAGTTGAAAACTCTCAAGTTTTATATGGAGTTAAAATTTACAACGCAAAAGGCGACCACTTTGACGAAGCAAATCAAGAAATTTTGCTCGATCAAAATAGCTCGATGTAAAAGCACAAAGTGGCTAAAGTTAAATTTCTAAACTTAGCCACGATTTAAAATTTAGAATTCTCCAAAAATTTCTTTATCTCATCATTTATCTTAGCAAGCTTCTCTTCTTTCATAAAGGCTAACGTAATCGTCGCTCTAAAGAGTAGTTTTTCGACATTTTTGTCATCAAATTTATAAATTTCTTGCTCCAAAACAAGACTAGCTTTTTTAAGCTCTAAAATTTTGGTTCTAACAAATACTTCATCGCCAAGCACGGCAGAAGCTATAAATTTAGCCTCAAGCGATGAAACTACAAAGTATCCGCTCTCTTTTGTGAAATTTAGCCCAGCCTGAAAAAATGCTTCACTTCTAGCTCGCTCGCAAAATTTTATGTAGTTTGTATGATAGACTATGCCACCAGCATCGGTATCTTCGTAGTAGATTCGTATTTTCACAGTATTTCCTTAGACTTTTACATTAAGCCCAATTTTACTGAATTTTCTTAAAAGCCCCATTATATCCGTCTCTTTTTCCTCATGCGTCTTTAAATGTTGCCTGCGAGCGCCGCTAAAATCGAAATTTACGTTTGCGTTAAATCCGTTTACGCCGCTTATCATATTAATCCTTTTAAGCCTTTATATCCACGCTCTTAGCGTTAAATTTCATCATCGCCCGAAGTTCTTCTAAATTTTTTCTAGTATTTTGCTCTATCCCTTTGTCGTATTTTCTGTTTTTATCCAGCATCTTTTGCGTTCGCTTTTCTTGCCTGATTAGCTTTTCTAGGCGTTTTTGCGCCTCTTTCATATCCTCTTGCATTATTTCAAAGAGACTTTTTGATTCTTTGTCGTCGTCGCTGACGTTTATCTCGCCGACAAATTTTAAACTCCTTGCAAAATCTACGAAATCTTTTAAATCTTGAGGCAATGAATCCACTAAAGATTGCGAGTATTTATCGTATTTATGTCCATGCAAGTCGGTAAAGGCTTTAATTTTTGCTTGGTACTCTTGTGAGGATATGTTTTTATCCAGCCCGTTAATCTTGCCGTGATAGGTGGTTTCACCTTCTATGGCGTGACTATTTTTGTTTAAAATGCCGACCAAAAGCCCGCCTTTGGTTATATTGCCGTCTTTATCGGTATATTTGTCTTTTGTAGTATCAAAATACATCCCGCTGTTTATATCTTCTTTGCCGCCACTGTTGCTGTTTAATATATCGGTAGATGGTTTTAAGCTCTTATGCTCTGAGTAGTAACCGATAGTGGAGCTATTATAAAAAGTAGTCGTTATGCTAGTTCGTTCATTTCTTTGAAAGCTACTATCGGCTCCCATATAGTCTGATATTTTGCTATGAAGCTTTAATACCTTGAGCGTTTTATTGTCGTATTCGTATCCTTGAGGAAATTTGGCAAGGTCTTCTTTGTTAAAACTTTCTTTGGAATTTAAAACGTCCTCGCCGACTACTTGGGATAAAATTTTATATGCATTGCCGACTGTTTTGGCTATATCTATGTTTTTAAAATCGGCTTTTAAAATGCCCGAATTAGTATTTACGTTCACGAGCGATTTTAAGGTATCTGAGTGGATTTTGTAGTCCTTTGGAATACCTGTAGCTTCGTTAAATTCGGACGTAAAATATCCGTCCGCATCTACTTTATAGCCTAAAACTTCGTTAAATTTGTGCTCGACCGTATCCGGCTGCGAGATTTCATTTTTATATATGATTTGACTCTTTATGCTATGTTTTTCATTTAACTGAAAATTTTTAGTAACACTAGAAAACCCACCGATACCGCTTAACATCATAAATCCTTTTGAAATTTTGTTTTAAGCTAGATCGGCAAAATTGAAAAAATATCTAGTAAAAATAATAAAAACTATCAAAAAGCCATACAAAATTTCTATGCCGAAAGTTAAAATTACTCGCGCATCTTTCTCGTCGCCAGATCGCACTTGGCACCGCGAGTAATCATCAAAGACTGATCGTAAAATAAAATAAGCACCACCGAAACCCCGACGCCTAGAGCTAGCGATACCGTCGTGGTCGTGATCGCGTTATCGAAAAATATGATTAGATATTCGTTTTTCTTAGCGATATCAGGCTCGTTTAGAAACGAAAACAGCGCCAAGATGCCCTTATACGCGTAGACTCCGGGCACCATCGGTAAAAGTGCGGGAAACGCGATGATCTCGGCGGGCACTTTGAGCCGTTTGGCAAAGAGCATACCTAAAATCCCGCTTAAAAAAGAGACGATAAGAGTGGCGACGCTGATGTTAAAAAATCCCATCTGCATGATCCAAAAGCGGCTAGCGTGCGCAAACGCCGCAAGCAGCGCGCAAAATGCGAGAGTCCTTTTTGGCGGTGAGCTAGCGTAGGCAAAGCCAAGCCCCGCCACCGCGGCAAAAGCGCCGTCTATGAGAGTCGCAGTCAAGAGCTCAAACATGTAAAATCTCCGCATTGCTAAGCGAGAGCGTGATATAGACGCCAACCGCGATGCAAAGTATCAGGATGCCCGTGCTCACGGCTCTGCTGATGCCTACAAGCGTGTTGTCGTTTAGGATATCAAAGACCGAGTTTATGAGAAAAACGCCCGGCATCAAAAATAGTATCGACGAGCCGATCGCCACGTCGCTAGTGTGCGTAAAGCCGTAAAATACGCCAAGATAGGCGATAAAAGAGACCACGAACGAAACTAGGACGTACTGGATTTTTAAATTTACGCCCATTTTAGCAAGAGCAAATCTAAGGCTATACCCCACGAGCGTAGCGAAAAATACGCATACGACCGAGCCGGCATCGCCGCCAAAAAGCTTACAAAACGCCGCATTTGCAAGGCTTATTAAAATAAGCGAGCTTGCAAATTTATTCGCCCCTATTCGCATGACGCCCTCAAACTGCTCTTTTGCCTCCTCTAAGCTTAAATTTTCATCCAAAATCCGCCAGCTAAGCGATGAAAGCTCGGAAATGCGGTTAAAGCTCACCTGCCCCAGCGGGATCTTTTTTACGTAAGTTCGGCGCAGGGAGTTGTCGACCGAGTCCATGACGCTAATCGTAAAATACTTCACGAAAATCGTCACGCTAATATCGTAGCCGTAGTGTTTAGCTATGCGATCTACACACTTTTCTACACGCGCTGTGTAGGTGCCAGCGCTCACCATCGCCGTCGTGTATTTGGCTAAAAAATTTGTTAAAACTTGAATATCAGGCTTTGCGTTCATTTTGGCTAATCTTAAATTTCACAAAAAATAAAATGATTTGTAAAACAAGCATGATTTTCATCACATATTCACTCGCGCTATGCATTTTGGCAAATTCAGCCGTCTGTGTCGCATCGACCCCCAAATTTTGAGCATAAACTATAAAAGGCGTAAAGAAAAATACAAAGCTAAAAGCTAAAGCCAAATTTAAAAAAGCAAGCATTAACATGCTAAATTTTAGTGAAAAAATAAGCTTTTTTCTAAGATCAAATAGCTCGCTAATCATTACAACTATGCTTATAAAAAGCAAAATATAATTAAATTTCAAAAATATCTTTGTCATCATTTGACCGCTCATAAAATGCGTAAGCACACCATCTCCTATGATGCTTTGTGGGAAAAATATGACTGGCGCCACCAAAATACCAAGCGTTAGCTCAGCTCCTATAAGTACTGCCAAAAGCAAAAAATAAATTCCTCTCAAACTCTCTCCTTTATATTTTTAACTTCGCGCAAAAGCCTCTATCAAAACCAGCCAAATCTTTGTAAAAACTATACTCAAAACCATTGACCTCTAAGAATTTTTGCATACTTGCTTTTTGATCGTACCCCATCTCACAAGCAACGTTTTTGATATTACGATCTTTGGCTATAAGAATAATGTCTTTTAAGATTTCATCTCCTACTTCGCCTCCAAAGAGTGCACTTTCTGGTTCATTTAGCACAAATTTACTAAGTTTATAGCTTCTTGCAATATATGGCGGATTTGAAACCAAAATATCAATATCTTCTAAAATTTCATCCACATAAGAGCAGTTTAAGAATTTGATCCTCCCACCTACATCAAATTTATCTGCATTTTTTTTAGCAAGCATCAAAGCTTTTTCATTGATGTCTGTCGCTACGATATTTGCCTTTGTTTTTAGAGCTAGCATGATACTAATAATTCCACTTCCTGTGCCTATTTCTGCGATCTTTGGTTCATTATATTCGCGTGAAATTTCTATTACTTTATCCACTAAAATTTCTGTTTCAGGTCTTGGGATCAACACTCCGCTTTCCACGTAAAAATCAAGCCCATAAAAGCTAGCTTTACCAGTTATATATTCAAGAGGCTCATAGTTTTCATACCTTTTAACTAGAGCAAAATAGCCGCTCTCATCAACTTCTTTTTTTTGATTTAAAAATATCCATTCAATGCTCACGTCAAGATAGTTCATAAGCAAAATTTTAGCCACTCTGCTTGGATTTTGGCAAAGTGAGCTTAGCCTTAAACTAGCCTCTTTAAGAGCTTCTTCAATTTTCATTTTCCAGCTCGTTTATACGCTCAAAGAGGCTTGGGTGCGAATGATAGACGAACGCGTAGAGCGGATGAGCCTTCGGGAAGGCCTTGTTTTCGCTGCCTAGCTTTTTTAGCGCGCTTATCATGTCGGCTTTGTTTGAAACCTCGCCTACGAATTTATCGGCGCCAAATTCGTTCGCGCGGCTAAAATACGAGCTCACCGGCGAAAATAAAAATCCGAAAATCGGCGAAAAAAGTAGCAAAAACACGATCGTTCCGCCGCCTCCGCTATGAAGCCCAAGCGCTTGATACGCCGCGTCTGGGATATTGCCGAATATCAAAAACATAGCAAAAAGCATAACCGCGCTTAGAGCTATCATTTTTAGGATATCTTTGTGCTTAAAATGCCCCAGTTCATGCCCCAAAACGGCGATTATCTCCTCTAAACTTAGTTTTTTAACGAGCGTGTCGAAAAGCACCACGCGTTTAGTCACGCCAAGGCCGCCGAAATAGGCGTTTAAGCGGTTGTCGCGCTTGCTAGCGTCTATCGTAAAAACGCCGCTACTTTTAAACCCGCACTGCGCTAAAAGCCCTTCTATACGGCTTTTTAGCTCTCCCTCTTCCAGCGGCTGCATTTTGTTAAAAATAGGCGCGATGAGCGTCGGATAGATGAGATTTATCACGAGCGCGACCGAGAAGCTAAGCAAAAACGCCCAAAACCACCAAAAATCGCCCAAAAATCTAATGCAAAGCAGTACTAGCCACACAAATAGCGTGCCAAAAACCAGCGTTAGCGCGAGCGTTTTAAGCAGATCTAGCGCGAAAATTTTAGGCGTTACGTTTGAAAAGCCGAGCTTTTTATCTTTGACGAAGGTTTCGTAGATATTTAGCGGCAGTTCTAGCAGCGACGAAACGAGCAAAAATACCATAACCATAAAGACGTTGTCGCCTATATCTCCCGTTTTATAGGCATGCCCCGATATCGCACCAAGCCCCCAGCAAGCCCACATCATAAATATCGCGGCGTGATAGAGAAGGCTAATTAGCTCGAATTTTTGATTGCTTATCGCTGCGGCGACGGCAGTTTCGTATTCGCTCTGCGATAAAACGACGGCAGGCTTTTTAGCCTCAGCGCGGATAAAGCCTATCTGCAAAATCGCCAGCCACGCCTTTGCGGCAACGTAAAAAAAGTAAATACCGAGCAAAAAATAAAACATATTTTTACACCCTATTTTAAAAAATTATCGTAAAACGAGCTGATAAAAAGCACCAAAATGATAAACGGCACGACGAATTTGATATACCAAAACCAGATATTTATTAGTTTTGCATGCTTTTCACTACCTTGAAAAATTTCTTTTTTTGCATCATCTTTTAGCACCCAACCTACGAATATTGCACACCCAAATGAAGTAAACACAAAAAATATCGTTGCGCTTATTGCATCATATGCATCAAAAATATTCTTACCAAAAATGTTTACGTGACTTAGTATGTTTGTAGCCATTAGCGAAGGCAAATTTCCTAAAACAAATATACCTCCAAGGACTAAAAATATTGCTTTCTTGCGTTTTATCTTAAATTTTTCTTGAAGTGTCGTGATTATTACTTCATATATTGGTAGCGATGTTGTAAGTGCAGCGATCATTAATAGTGCAAAAAAAGCAACCGCGAAAAAACCACCAAATGGCATGTGAGAAAAAACAATTGGTAGTGATTTAAATACCAAACTTGGGCCACTATCTGGCGATACGCCGTAGCTAAAAAGAGAAGGAAATATCATAAAGCCTGCAAGCACAGCGATTACCGTATTTAAAATGCCTGTAATGATAGAAATTTTAACCAAACCCTCATCCTTTTTCACAAAGCTAGAAAGCGTGATCATCACACCAAAACCAAGCGAAAGAGCAAAGAAGACCTGCCCCAAAACATCGACAAAAAGCTTTAAATTTATCTTTGAGAAATTAGGCGTTAAGTAAAATTTCACACCTTCTATTGCACCATCTAGCGTGATATTTTTAGCGATCATAATAAGCATTAAAATAAAAAGTAGTGGCATTAAAAATTTCGCTGATCGCTCGATACCACCGACCGCACCTTGCACCAAAATAGCGTAATTAACCAGCACAAAAACAAGCGTCGCAAAGCTGATAGCAAGTGGATTGCTTACGATATTTTGCTCATAAAACGCACTTGTCTCCTCAAAACTAACCACATGCGAGAGATCAAGCAAACCAAATGAAATTTGGGCGATGTAGTTTAGCACCCATCCGCCAATGACCATATAGTAAGCCATAATGCCAAAAGCACCAACAAGTCCCATCCAGCCAACGATCTGCCATTTTTTGCTGATCTTTTTGCCATTTATCGATCCGCCAAAAGCATCCACGGCGTTGCATTTTAGGCGTCTGCCGATCGCGTTTTCAGCCAAAATCATCGGTATGCCGATCACGATCATCGCGATACAAAACACGAGTACATAGGCACCGCCGCCGTTTTGCCCGACTAAATACGGAAAACGCCACGTCGCACCAAAGCCAACCGTAGCTCCTGCAACAGCTAAAATGTATGTGAGCCTTGAACTCCAAGATTTTCTATCCATCTTTTTGCCTTTGTGAAAAATAGGGATTATATAAAAAAATTGATTAAATTTTGCTAGCAATAAGCGGTGTTAGGATGCAAGCTCAGTTTTTTTGTTAATTCTAAGAATTTTTACGAATAATTTTTCTTTCACGTTTTGTTTTTATTGACAATTTTAGACAACTGCTTAAAAATAAATTTATTGGTGCAAAACACCAAATTCCACATATCCTTCTGTTGCAATAAACAATATCCAGCCCTCCTTGGGACCACAAAAATAGTGATGCTCTGGGATATTTTCAACTATAAATTTTAAAAAATCGCAAAAATACTCAGGCGCAAATTTAATCTCTATATCTGTTAGACTATCGCCGATGTAGTTTATATCGTCACTTAAAATTTTACTTTTGATGCTTGGATTTGAGCTGAGGAATTTTTTAATGTCTGCAAAATTTTTATATTCAGCCGTTTTGTAACCTTTTAAATTTTGCAAAAGCGGCTTTGAGCCAATAAAGGTAAAATTTTGCTCTATAAATTTCGCTCCATCATTACTCACGCACCAATTTTCACCAAAATTTGACAAAAAAGTAAGCATCTCATCATTGGCTGAGATGAAATTTGAAACTAAATTTTTCTGACTCATTTGCCTCCTTTTTTATAAAATTTAGTAAACTGCCCCATAATCCTTTAAAAACAAAGATCGCATAAAAATTAATGATTAAATTTAGGATTGTGGATAATTTTTTATTGCTAATTCGCACATAAAACTGGTTCAGGTTTTAGCTTCACGCTTGGAGCTGTTTTGCTAAAGCTTATGAGATCCTCTGTCGTTTGGATACTAAAGGGTAGGCGCGTGAGACAAACTTTAAAAATTTCAGCCGCAGCTATTGCGTCATTTAACGCTCTGTGGTGGGTATTGTTTATGCCAAGAAGCTCTTTTAGCGAGCCAAGTCCGTATTTTTGCGAAGCGATAGTGCGGCGGCTAAGATCGATGGTGCAAAGCTTTCTATTTAGCAACACACCAAGGCCGATCTCATTTAGGCTATGAGAGATAAATCCGTAGTCAAAATTTACGTTGTGCGCGATAAAGACGCTAGTTCCAAGAAAAATTTTAAACCGCTCAAGTACATTTAGCAAATTTGGCGCACCGACTAAATCGCTAGCCTTTATGCCAGTTAGCTCGGTGATATTTTCAGGCACCATAGGAGCTGTTATAAAGCTTTCAAAACGCCCTATTTCAACGCCATTTTTCATTTTTATTGCACCGATTTCAATGATCTGTCCGCTCGTCGTACCACCAGTCGTTTCGATATCAACCACGCAAAATTCCTGTTCACTAATATCTCTAAATCTTGTGCCAAGCTCGATCTCATTCTCTTCATTTCTGGTAATGTCAAGCCCAAGGGTTCGCCACATATCAAGATCGCGCACGTCAATGAGTGATGAAATTTCTTCAATATCGCTAAATCTTAAAATAAACTCATGGTAGCCTAAATTTTGCTTGGCTAAAATTTCAATGCTATTTTCTAAACGCTGTTTTTTTGGTTTCAAAACTCAAGCTTTATGGCGCGAATGGCTTGTTCGTAGGAATTTGATGAGAAGATGTAGTTGCCAGCCACCAAAATATCAGCTCCAGCCTCTTCAAGATCAGGAGCATTTAGTCCGTTTACGCCGCCATCTACTTCGATCAGACACTTAGCGTTTTTTCGTTCTATCAGCTCTCGTAGCGCCCTTGTTTTTTCAAGCACGACTGGCATAAATTTCTGACCGCCAAAGCCAGGATTTACGCTCATCAAAAGCACCATATCGACTTCATCAATAATATGCTCGATCGCACTAACTGGCGTATGCGGATTTAACACGATTCCAGGACCAACGCCATTTTTTCTGATGTGATCGATGAGCCTTAATGGATGCTTCTCTTCTTCGATATGAAAGGTTAGAAATTTTGGCTTTAGTGGCAAGAAAAGATCAGCAAAAAACGAGTTATTTTCAACCATCAAATGTATATCAAGTGGCTTTGTGGCTGCTTTAGCAACGGCATTTACCACAACTGGTCCGATGGTTAAATTTGGCACAAAATGTCCATCCATAACATCAACATGCACCAGATCGCACCCAGCCTCGCAAATGGCTCTTATCTCAGCTGCCAAATTTCCAAAATCAGCCGATAAAATACTAGGTGCAACATACATTTCTTCTCCTTACTTGGTTACAAATACAAAGCCTATTTCGTCATCTTTTACATCTAGTATATTCATGATGCCTACACTATTATGATCAAAAAAAACATCATCGGATAAAATTTTAGGCAAGCTAACTTTTACTTTTATGCCTTTTTGCCAAAGATGAGTCAAAAATTTATCCGTAATGATACTAAAAATTTGAGAATATCCACTTAAATAATCATTTGAATCATCGCCTTCAGGCATAAAAATAGAGCAAATTTTATCTAATTTATCTTTTTTTACTCCAAATAGCACTCTTGCGTAAATATCACCATAATACTGAACACAAATACGTAAATAATCGCACTCATCCTCTATGTCAAGCGCACTAACTTTGGTATCAACACACAAAATTTCTTCTTCTGCTAACTGTGAGATAATTTTACTCGCAATTTGCGTCACATAAGATGAAATTTGAGCAACGCTCTTGTTGATATCTACTGGCTCTGCATCAAACTCTCTTTTTTTAAGATAAAAAATAGTGTCATCTTTGTAAAAGTCATTTAAATTTTTATAGATAAATATATTTGCATCTTTAAGGTACGTTACTAATTCAATAGATAAATTTGATTCGTTTATGCCACAAAGCGAAATAAATGCACCTGATCTTTTGCTAATGTTAGCAAGTTTGATTAGAAATTTTGCACCCCTTATATTTAAAGCGCCAGAAATATTTACCCATAAAATAAAAAATTTATATCCGATTTTTAGCATAATGTCATGAGCTGACATATCAAAATCTTCAATAAAATCTGAGTCCATAAAACTTTTTATGGCATAAACAACGACACCATCTTTTATAAAAGTATCTATCTGATTTTGTCTTAATCTCACATGATTTAGCTGTGATACTGCATAACTATATAAATTCTTTTTTTTATTAAACTCGGTCGCATCTCTAGCCTCAACCACATCAAATGAGCGATTTTTTAGGTAATTAGCTAAATAGTGCTTATATTGCTCAGTTGAGTTATAAATTAAAACTTTGTCATTTGCGTTATTTAGAAATTTATTTAAAAACAAGCTTGCAATATTTTCACTTTCAAACATCGAAATATTTGAAATATTCTTAACTGTTTTCATCATCAATTCATAAAAAATTTCATTGTAATCGCAAATCGCAAATACTACCCCATGCTTTTGTGCTTCTTCGCTTAAATTTTCAATTATTCTGCCAAGCCAAATAGGGCTAAAAAATGTAACATTTTTTAGTGAAAGCAGTATAGCGCTGATGTCGCGCGATGAAATTTGGTTTATATATTTTTCACTTAATTTTAATGAAACATTCTCTGCTTCCAAAAAACCAAAAGGCCTTATAATTGCCATAGAACCATTAAAAGTTAATTTCATTTTTGTAGAGCTTTTTTAATAAATATAATGGTTTGCATCTCTGGGTAAACATTGATATCTAAAATTTTATCAACTCCAAAATCATAAAATTCAGGCCTACTGGACTCATAAGAGAGCAAAATCTCAAAAAAGCAAAGCATCTCTTTATCAATCTTGCTTAATGATTGTTTGTTCATATTCATCGCTTTTAAAAAAATATCCCAAAAACTAAAGCCATGTTTTTTTTGTAAAATTTTATTATAGCTTACGTCAGAATACGAAATAACATCTGACATATAAGATGGAAATTTCGAAAATAAATTCTCACACACTATAATACAGGCTATAGAATACGGAGCAAGCGATAAATAGTTATAGTTCTTTTCTTTAAAAGAATTTAATATCTTTAGCCAATCTGATAAAATTTTAGCATTAAGCTCGATTAAATCGACGATTTTAAAATTAAATACCTTATAAATTTTTGGGGATTTTAAAAATATAAAATAAGAAAGCACTATCGCTCTAAAAGTATCAATGCCAAGCATATTTGCTATTACTACCAAATCGTCGCCATCATAGGGAATATCAAATTTTGTACGTTTAAAAATGGAGTTAAAATAAGTTTTAAAAGATGCTATATTTTGTAAAGTAATAACTGATTCAGTTACATTACCAGCTAGCAAAAAGTGCTCGATCTTTTCAAAAAGAGTTGGCATCTGTAAAACAAAATCAACATTTTTTTCGATCAACTCTTTACTAAGCATTTTGTATCACTCAAGATTTCTAAATATTTTTTGCTATTTATAATTTATAGACAAAGGCGTTATTTTATCTAGATTATTAATAAAAATCAATTCTTTTAAAAAAGAATCTATTTAAGCATTACTTTTGTTTGTTTTAGATAAAATCAGCAGAAATTTTTGTTTATAAGGAAAAAAAATGTCAAAAAGATGTGCGATAACAGGCAAAGGACCGATGATAGGCAACAATGTGAGCCACGCTAACAATAAAACTAAAAGAAGATTCTTGCCAAATCTTAGAACGATTCGTGTTACACTAGAAGATGGTACTACAAGAAAGATAAAAGTTGCTGCTTCTACTCTAAGAACAATGAAAAAACAATCAAACTAAGAATATAAAATGAAGAGGAATTTATGTCTTTTCTCTCAAGACTTTTAAAATTCCTCAACTGGTCAAACTCTACAAAACCAGAAATAAGCCTAGATACTGAGCTTTATGAACAATTAAAACCTTTTAGATTTCCACTAATTTCAGTCGTATTACTGTTACTTTTTGGAACATTAGGTTATGTCTTAATAGATAATTTCTCGCTAATAGATGCCTTTTACCAAGCTGGCATGACTTTTACAACAGTTGGTTTTACCGAAGTTGCTCCAATAACTCCAAAGGGCAGAATTTTTACTATCACATTTATACTTATTGGTTTTATTATATTTACGCTATCGATTGGTATTGTGGTTGAGGTTTTAAAAAGAGGTACATTAATTAGCATTTTAAAGGAACGACGCATGCTTTATAGGATCGCAAGACTAAAAAATCACTTCGTTATTTGTTATCACAATCTATACACAATCGAACTTAGTGCTCAATTTCGCGAAAATCATATACCTTTTGTAGTGGTCGATGATAGAGAAGATATCGCAGAGCTAGCTCAAATTTATAAATATCCATATTTCATAAAAGCTCAGCCACACACACAAATTGCCTTTTTGAAAACACATCTATCAAGTGCAAAAGGACTTATAACTCTTAGCTCAAATATTGCTGATAATATCGCCCTTATAGCATCTGTAAGACTTTATGAAAAAGAGATAGGTCGCAGAAAGCCTTATCATATCATCACAAATGCAGAGACAGAAGACGATACGCAAAGATTAAAAAAATTAGGCGCCGACAATGTGGTAAGTCCATCTCGCTTAGTCGCGCAGCGATTAAGTGCCATGAGCGTAAGGCCGGACATGGAAAATTTATTAGAGCAGTTTTTGTATACAAAAAATTCACCTATCGATATAGAAGAAATTCTTGTTCCTGATTACTCTTGGATAAGATTTAAAAGACTAAAAGAGACTCATCTACGAAATATCACGAATGCGGACATAGTAGGCATTAGAGATATAAATAATAATTTTGTACCAATGCCAAATGGCGATACATTAGTAGGGACAGGATCAAAGCTTTTAGTTATCGGTACCGTTGATGGAATACGTCTAACCAAGCGCGTTGTAAAAAGCAAACACAAACCTGAAGAATTTAAATACGTATAAAATAAATTTTTCTACTTGCTCTTTTTAAAAATTTAAGCAATGGCTTGGCACCTTTTTTATATCCAAGCATTTACAAAGTCTTGATAAAATTTCTCAAATTTTTATAGGAGCCGATATGTTACATGAATATACAGACCTTATAAATGAGCTAAAGAAAACCGATGCTCGTTTTGCTACTCTTTGCAAAAAACATGATGAACTAAATAAAAAAATAGACGACAATCTGGCAAAACCATCTGAAATTGATAATTTAAAGAAAGAGAAGTTAAAACTAAAAGACGAAATTTATGCTCAAATTTTAAAATACAAAGAGCAAAAATAAATTTATTTAAATTCTAAAATTAGATAATAAATTCTGGTTCAAATTTTGTCCCATTTACTCGAACTATTCTTGCTGGTATACCAACGACTGTCGCGTTTGCTGGGACATTTTTTAACACAACTGAGTTTGCGCCGATCTTAGCATTTTCACCGATCGTTATGGCACCTAGTATCTTTGAGCCAGCTGCGATAGTCACACCATTTTTTACAGTCGGATGCCTTTTGCCACACTCTTTTCCAGTGCCTCCAAGTGTTACTTGATGATACATCATTACATCATCGCCTATCTCAGCCGTCTCACCGATAACCACACCCATGCCATGATCTATAAAAAATCTCCTGCCGATCTTTGCGCCTGGGTGGATCTCGATGCCTGTTAAAAATCTTGCAATTTGTGAGATGAGTCTAGCTAGAAAAAAATGCTCTTTTTTATATAAAAAATGAGAAATTTTATGAAACAAAACCGCATGAATACCAGGAGTGTTTATAAGTATTGCCAAAAAGCAACACTTATGTACCGATGGGTCTTTTTCACGAACAGTTTGAACTAGCTCCTTTAGACTCTCCCACATATTTTTATGCTCCGTAAAGCTCTGTGCTTAAGTATCTTTCGCCATTATCTGGAGCTATGAAAAGTACTTTTTTGCCAGCGCCAAGTCTTTTAGCTACTCTTTTTGCAGCCACATAAGCAGCACCACCACTTATACCTATCATGAGTCCATCACTTTTTGCAATTGCTCTAGCTGCGTTTAGTGCGTCATCGTTGCTTACTTTTTCTACCTCGCTAACTAAGCTCATATTCATAGTATTTGGTAAAAATCCGGCTCCAATTCCTTGAATTTTATGTGGTCCTGGGTTGCCACCACTTAAAACCGGCGATGCCTCAGGCTCAACTGCGATGATCTTAGTATCATAGCCCTTTTCTTTTAAAATTTTTGCTACGCCACTTATTGTACCACCTGTGCCAACACCAGCTACAAATGCATCAAGCTTACTAAAATCAGCCACAATTTCAGCTGCTGTTGTTAGTTCGTGAGCTTGTGGGTTATACTTGTTTTCAAACTGGCTTAGCATTACGTGATTTGGCTGAGCTGCTAGCTCTGTAGCTCTTGCGATCGCTGCTTTCATACCACCAGACGCTGGAGTAAGCTCAAGCTGTGCACCATAAGCAGCTACGATCTTACGTCTTTCGATACTCATGCTCTCTGGCATGCAAAGTATCACTTTAAAACCAAGTGCAGCACCGCACATCGCTACACCAATGCCAGTATTTCCGCTCGTTGGCTCAACGATAGTATCACCATGTTTTAGCGTACCGTCAGCTAGCATCTTAGTTATCATATTAAATGCAATCCTATCTTTTACAGAGCCACCTGGGTTAAAAAACTCTAGTTTTACGTAAATTTCGGCTTCATCAGCACCTGTTTTTATCTTTACAATAGGTGTATTACCAATCGTTTTAACGATATTATCGTAAATCATCACTCCTCCTAAATTAAATAAGATAAATTTTGTGTAAATTTAGCACAGAATTTTAAAATAGACTATAAAAAGCCCCGATATTTGGCAAATTTATAAATAGTTGTTACATATTAGTAGTTTAATTTTTAATGCTGCTTAATATTTTTTGACCATTTTGGCTTAAGATTTTACCTTTGAAATTTTCCTTGCAAAACTCCAAAATAAGAGCGTGATAGAGTTTTAAAATTTCAACCTCATCAAATTTCTCGCTATCAAGAATTTTATAAATTTCATCATAATCAAGCGAGCTAAACCACTCAGCCGCCTCATCGTAGCTCTCAAAAATATAGTCAAAATATGCCATTATCCTAAGTGCGTAAGCATCAACGACCATATATGGCTTGCCACAAGCATATGCCAGTATCGCATCACAAGTCTCAGCTCCAACACCTTTTACACTTATGAGCCACTCACGACTTACATTTTCTTTAAAATTTTCAAAACTACCAAATTCATTTTTTATAGCTAGACAAAGCGTCTTTAGTCGTTTAGCCTTTGTATTATAAAAACCACTTGACTTTATAAGCGTGGCAAGTTCGCTGTTTTCAAGCGTGCAAATGCCTTGCAGGCTATCTTTACTGGCATTTTTTAGATTATCTAGCGCTTTTTCTACGTTTTTCCAGTTGGTATTTTGCACTAAAATAGCACCCAAAACAACCTCAAAAGTGCCCTCACCTGGCCATTTTAGCTCATCAAAATTTTTGTTTTTGTGATTAAACAAGGTTAAAAATAGATCGGTTGAAGTCATTTTAAATTTTCTTTAAAAGTTAGATAAAACTGCTTTGCTGTCCTGCCACTTCTGCTAGCTCTGAGTGTTGCGAAATTTTTAGCAAGCGTATGAAGCTCCTCTTTGTCGCCTGTGTAGTCTTTAAAGTAAAAATCAACCATTTTTAGATACTCATCGTAGTTGCCTTGATAAAAGCTGATCCAAAGACCAAAGCGGTCTGAGAGAGAAATTTTCTCCTGAGCTGCGTCGCTGTAGTGGATTTCGCCGTCAATTAGCTCTGAGTTTTCATTTTCACTTTTAAACTCGCTTATTAGATGTCTGCGGTTTGATGTAGCATATAAAAGTACGTTTTTTGGCGGCTTTTGGATAGAGCCATCCATTATAGGCTTTAGAAATTTATACTCATTGCTGCCATTTTCAAAGCTTAGATCATCGCAGAAAATGATAAATTTAAACTCACTCTTTCTGATCTCATCGATGATGTCGCCAAGGTATTTTAGATCCTCGCAGCCGATCTCAATGATGCGAAGTCCCTCTTTATAAAATTTAGTAAAAACGGCCCTTACAAGGCTTGACTTGCCACATCCTCTCTCGCCCCAAAGAAGCACGTGATTTGCATCCTTACCTTCTATAAAATTTAGAGTATTTTTTAGTAAAATTTCTTTTTGTTTCTCTAGTCCATAAAGCGAGTCTATATCGACAAAATCGATATCCTCAACCGGCTTTAACATCCCTTTTGTACTTTTATAAATCGCTGCGTACTTCACACCCCAATCTATCACTTCTTATCCTTTCTTAGATAGACCAAAATTTCAGCCAAAACATCGTCATCGTCCTTGCTACGTGACTTTAGCCTGATCTTCTCATCATCATTTTTTGTTATTAGTATGTTTTGCTCGCTATTTGAGATCATTTTTATGCCAGCTTTTAGGGCTAAAATTTTGATGATGATGACATCTAAAAACTGCTTTGTAAATGTATCTATTTTGCCAAATCTATCCTCAAGCTCGCTTTGTATCTCATAGACCTCAGCGATCTCTTTACACTTGCTAAGGCGCCTGTAAATTTCAAGCCTTAGCCTATCTTCTCTTATAAATTCTTGATTTAAAAAGGCACTCACACTAAGCTTTAGATCGATCTTATCAAGCTTTGCGGAGTCTTGATTAAGAAGCTTATTTATCTCATCTTCTAGCATCTTTAGATATAGCGAGTAGCCGATAGCCTCGATGTGTCCACTTTGTGCCTCGCCGATGATGTTACCACCACCTCTTATCTCAAGGTCGTGATAGGCTAGCACTGAGCCAGCGCCCAAAAATGAGTTGCCTTCAAGTGCGACAAGTCGTTTTAGAGCGTCTTTACTAATAGTATCTTTATCCTCAACCAAAAAGTAGCAGTAAGCCTGCTTGTCGCTTCTGCCCACGCGACCACGCAGCTGATGCAAGTCAGCCATGCCAAATTTATTGGCATTTTCTACGATTATAGTGTTTGCATTTGGCAAGTGGATGCCGCTTTCAACGATGCTGGTGCAAAGTAATAAGTCATATTCGCCTCGCTCAAATTTCATCATCTCATCTTCAGCGACTTTTGCATTTACCTTTGAGTGAAGTATCAAAATTCTAAGCTTTGGCAAAATTTTTCTTAGCTCATTTGCTGTCTGCTCGATGTCTGCGATGTGGTTGTGGATGTAAAAGGTCTGCCCGCCGCGTCTTAGCTCACGCATAATCGCCTCTTTGACGACCTTTTCATCCCACTCTCTCACACTTGTTCTAACATCCAGCCTCGAGCTTGGCGGAGTGGCTAAAATGCTATATGTTTTTATCTTGCTAAGCGCCATATTTAGGCTTCTTGGTATCGGTGTGGCGCTCATACTTAAGATGTGCGAGTGCTGAGAAATTTCTTTTAGCTGCTCTTTTTGCCTAACGCCAAATTTATGCTCTTCATCAACGACGATCAGACCTAAATTTTCAGCCTTTACGCCAAGAAGCGCATGCGTTCCCACGCAAACTATGGGCTCATTTTCTTTTAGCGCTTTTTGCAGGCTCGCCTTTTCTTTAGCGCTTGAGAAGCGATCCAGTCTAAAGACCTTTATGCCAAATTTGCTAAATCTTTGGCTTAGCGTCTTGTAGTGCTGCGAGCTAAGAAGTGTCGTTGGCACGAAGAAAAACGCGCTAAAGCCTGATTTTATGCAGGTAAATATAGCATTCATCGCAACTTCGGTCTTGCCAAAACCCACGTCGCCACTAAGTAGCCTATCCATCACCTTGCCGCTTTTTAGCTCATCTTTTATATCATTTACTGCTTTTTGCTGATCGCTCGTGTATGAAAAGCCAGCATCTTGGACGAAATTTAGATAAGAGATATCCTCTTTTTGTAAAATTTTGCCTGCGATTAGCTCTCTTTTTGCCGCCATTGCCACGATCTTTGAAGCGATCGCGAAGAGTTTTTCTCTAACCTTTTCTTTTATCTTGGCAAAATTTGCCTTGCCTAAGCGGTCCAGCACCGCCATAGAGCCATTTTGCGCGATGTAGCGATCGATTAGATTTAGATGCTCTACTGGCAAAAGAAGCTTGTCGTCATTTTGATACGCAATAACCACAAATTCCTTCGTCGCACCCAAAACCTTGATCTTTTCAAGCCCCAAAAATCTGCCTATACCGTAATCTTCATGCACGACGTAGTCATTTACTTTTAGCTCATCCACCACGAGACTTGAGCGCTTAACTCGCCTTTTTTTCTCAAATTTATTAAGAGAAACTACAATCTTATCACTTGAGGTTAAATTTACTACAAGGGGCGAAATTTCAAGCTTTACGTTGGCAAAACCATCAAGCTCATAGCCCTTAAAAAGTCCCTCATTTCTTGAAAGAACGGTTATGCTTTTGCTCTTATTTAGCTCAAAAAAGTCAAAATTTAAAGTAACCTCAAGATCTTTATAAACCTTTGGCTCGGGTAAAATTTCAATACCCTTAAATTTATCTTCAGGCACATCATAAATTTCAAAATCGATCTTTTTAACAAGCTTTGAGTCAAATTCTTTTAAATAGTCACTAAAGCTATCTATCGCCCAAAATCCAAGCGAATTTAGGTCATTCACCAAGGCATCGCTTTGCATATCCTCGATCTTTTGGCTAACTTTTTCAAACTCATCTTTGCTCAAATTTGCGATAAATGGCACGATCTCAGCTTCGCTTAGCTCATTTTTATTACTAATTTGCGTGGCGGTGTTGTAGTTTCTAATACTCTCCACCTCATCACCAAAGAGTAAAATTCTAACAGGATCGTCCATATTTACGCCGTAAATATCGATCACTTCACCACGAATGCTAAACTCGCCAACGCTCTCAACGATATCGACGCACTCATAGCCAAAGCGTATGAGCAAGTCGGCAAATTCGCTTAAATTTAGATTATCTTTTAGCTTGATCGTTGAGCTTTCTAGGTTTTTTTGCGTTGGAAGTGGGTTTAAAAGCGTGCTAAATGGGCTTATGATGATCTTTTTGCCATCAAATTTATAGTATTTGCTAAGAACGGATGAAATTTCAAAGAGCTCTTCGTTAAAGCTTCTTAGATCATCGCCCTTTTTAGCTCTAAAATCAGGTAGTTTAAATGCGCTAAAGCCAGCAAAACTGGCCGCATCAGCGCAGAGTGCCGCCTCTTTGTCATCTTCGCAGATGAGAATTTGTGGGGCGTGTGTTAAAAGATACTCATAGACCTTTGCTTGCATAGTACTCTTTTAAAAAGGCTTCAGCTAGGTGAAACGAGCCAAATGCTAGGTAAATTTTGCCGTTTTTTGCCTCTTTTATATCGTTCATATCGCTTGGCTCAAACTCTCTATGTGAAATTTCAAGCTCGTTTAACGCTTTATTTATAAGCTCTCCGCCAAGCTCCCTGCCCTCGCAGTGGTAGTGATAAAGCAGCACATCCTCAACGACTGGCTTTAAAGCTGCCAAAACCGCCTTAAAATCTTTATCTAAAAATGAGTTATAAACTAGAGTTAGCTTCTTGTTACTAAACTCTTTAGAGCTAAATTTCTTAGCCACAGCATTTGCGCCAAGCTCGTTGTGACCGACATCAACGTATAAATTTGAAGCGATCTTTTCGCATCTACCGCGAAGCGACAAAGCGCCAAGCTTTTTTATGTCTATATCGCTATCTAAAATTTTAGCCGCAGCGTAGGCTAGAGTTAAATTTGATCGTAAAAACTCTGGCAGATTAAATTTATCTGCATAATTTGTGACCTCGTTTAAATTTTCTTTGGTTAAAATTTCTCTTGGGAAGCTTAAAACTGCTTTTTTCTCGCTTGCGATCTCTCTTGCGATAGCAACGCTTATCTCGTTCATATCATCATTTAAAATAGCTCTTTTGCCCATTGCTTCAAATTTTGTGCGCGAAATTTCTTCTAAGCTATCCCCAAGAACTGCCGTATGATCGAGCCCAATAGGTGTAAAAATGCTTAACTCTTTTTCAAAGACATTTGTCGCATCAAGCACACCACCCATGCCAGCCTCGCAGACAAAATAGTCGCAACCCTCAAAAAGTACCGCAGAAAGTAGCGTCATATACTCGAAATAGCTCGTTTTTACCTTATACTCGTCGCTTAAAAGTCCTTGCAAACGCTCATGAGCTACCTCTAAAATTTCATCGCTAGCAACCTCACCATTTAGCCAAAATCGCTCGTTAAATTTAAATATATGAGGGCTTGTGTAGTGCCCTACTTTTGCGCCATTTTGGCTTAAAATTTGCGCTAAAAAGCGGCCGGTGCTACCTTTGCCATTTGTGCCTATTATGTGAATAATCTTAAATGGCTTTATATGCTCTTTTATAGTCGCATACGCTCTAATAATCCTGCCATAGTCAATCTCTTTATAGTAAAGTGGTTTGCCATCAAGAAATTTAGCTAGGCTCATTTTTCCTCGATTATCTTTGGCATTACTTGATTTCTACCATTTTCTTTTGAGAGATAAAGCATCTTATCAGCAGCCTCAAGCGTCATTGTCTCACTTAAATTTGCACTTCTTGTCGCTATACCAGAGCTGATAGTAACTTTGATGCGCTCATTTTTATAGATAAATTTGAAATTTTCTATCATACTTCTTAGCTTATCTCCAAATTTAACACTATCTTTTAAGCCAGTGCTTGGAAGCAAGATTACAAATTCTTCGCCACCATATCTACCAACAAAATCAACCTTTCTAGCATTTTTCTTAAGTACTTGAGCTACCGCTGAAAGAATAACATCTCCAGCCTCATGCCCATAAGTATCGTTTATGCTTTTGAAAAAGTCAATATCAACAAAGCAGATAGAATAGTCAGTCCCATAGCGTTTATATGCCTCTTCAATGCGTTGAATCTCGTTCATCAAAGCACGCTTAGTAGATACTTTTGTCAAAAAGTCCTCTTTACTCTCCAGCTTAGCTTCTTCAAGCTCTTTTTCAAGGCTATTCACTCTATTTTGAAGCTCTAAGATAGTAGCTTGCCTATTGTGCATCTCGATACCTAGCTCTTTGCTCTCGATCTCCAAAGCACCAGCGATCTCAATAAGCATACTTCTTACTTGATCAATGCTATTTGTATTTAAATTTACATTTTTTAGATCATTTTTAATGCTTTTTACTTTATCAGAACTACTTTGCGAGCTAACCGCAATATCAGAAATTCTCTCGCTTATATTTTGCAAGACATTATTTAGCGAACCAACTTTTTCTATGATCTCTGTTCTATCTTCTTCTATTCTGCGATCAACAAATGCCTTTACCTTTTCTTGAAATTCTTTGCTATTTAAGGTTTTAGGATTTTGCTTCAAAGTACTTCTTATCGTGCTAAGCTCTTCATCAAGATCCTTTGTAATAGAAGGCTCAAGAGTAAGGCTTAAAAGCTGAATCAAAACATCCTCTTCACCATCTTCATCTTTTTGTGTAAGAAATTTTTCAAGTTCAGAACTCATTGTCTTTAAATCATCAAAATTTCTAACACCATAATATTTCAAAAATTCTAAAAATTCAGTGTCGTAAGAGCTAACAAAGTCAAACCATCTAAGGCACATTTCTTCAAGATTTTTCTCATCATATCTTCTAGCGAGCAGTTGCATACTTTGCTCTGCTAAGCTTTTTGCATCTTTATTGTGAAGCATTGAGATAGCTTGGAGAATTCTTCTAGCAAATGCGTTTAGTGATTGTAATTTTTTATCGTCAGTCGCAAATCCTGCTCCTTGTTGAGCACCTCTAGAGAGCCTAGCAGTCATAAAAGCAACAAACTCATCGACCGTCTTTATATGAAGGCTCAAGGCTTGATTTTTATATTCATCACCAAGCCTTGAGATATATTTTTCTATCTTTTTACTCTCTTCTGTTGTAAAGCCGTATTTTTTAGAAATTTCATTATATACTTCAGTGTAATTCTCTGGCGTTAGCATCAAATGGCGATCTTTGATCTCATTTAAGGCTTCCTTGACTATTTGACTAACGGTTACTGCTGCCATTTCTATATCCTTTTACCGCTAAACTTGCGATATACTCATCAAAAGCCTCTTTTGATGCCTCTTTGATAGCTTCGTATTTTTGAGTATCACTAAGAATGCTGTCAGCAAATCTTACATCTTTTTGACGTCTTGCGACACTAAAGTCATACTCGCCAGTGGCTGGAATATCAACTACGCTGCCATCTTTAAATTTAGTCTTATAATTTAAGCTAAGATGTGCTTTGTATGATGTAATGTAGCCAAATTCATCATAAATAATTGCTTCGTAATTTAAATCTTTTACCGAAATAATTATCGAAGTATCAGCACTCTCTTTACTTGATAAATCTTTATTTAGCCTTGCGACCATGCCCTCTTTTACAGCATCCTTTATCCAAACACTATTTTTTGGCTCTTCTTTACTAATAATCACATCAACGTAAATTTTATCGCCAACTAGATCATGTGTGATCTTTGAAACTGGTTTATACCCACACCCGCAGATAAAAAACGCAATAAAAAACGCTAAAAAATATCTCAAAATTTATCCTTTAATGACAAAATTTACTAATTTGCCTTTTATATAAATCTCTTTTAAAATTTCTTTTCCCTCAAGCCATTTAGCCACATTTTGCTTAGCTAGCTTTAAAATTTCACTCTCACTCTCGCTTGCTGCCACTTCAAACTCAGCCCTTTTTTTGCCATTTACTGTAACTGCAAGAGCGATGCTATCTTTTACAAAAACCTCTTCTTTTACGGCTATCTTTATGAAATTTTTCCTACCAAAAAGCTCTTCACTAAGCTCATTTGCGATGTGCGGTACGATAGGTTCTAGTAAATTTAAGATGATAAAAAAGCCTTCAGCATTTACATCGTCGTTATCTTGTGCATTTATGGCGTTTAGTGCCTCCATGCAAGCAGCGATTAGTGTGTTAAAAGCAAATGTGTCGCCAAAAACCTCGGTTGATTTTTTAAGTGCTTCATAAATTTTTAGCCTTGCGAATTTCTCATCTTTGTTTAGGCTTTCATGGTCTATCTCAGGCAGTTTATCTATCTTTTTGATAGTTTGTGCTTTCTCCCAAAGTCTATTTAAAAACCTAAATGCGCCCTCAACTGCGCTGTCATTCCACTCAAGTTCTTTTTGAGGAGGTGCTGCAAAAAGGATAAATAGTCTTGCCGTATCGGCACCATATTTATTAATAATATCGTCAGGATCTACGACGTTGCCCTTACTTTTGCTCATCTTTTTGCCATCTTTTAAGACCATGCCTTGAGTTAGTAAATTTTCAAATGGCTCGTCATCCCTTAGATAACCAAGATCTCTTAAGACCTTTTGGAAAAATCTAGCGTATAAAAGGTGCAAGATCGCATGTTCGATACCGCCGATATACTGATCTACATTCATCCAATAATTCACACTTTTTTCATCAAGTGCTTTTTGCTCCCAAGTTTTCTCATCGCTTGCAAATCTAGCAAAATACCAGCTACTCTCCACAAACGTATCCATCGTATCAGTTTCTCTGATCGCATCTTTACCGCATTTTGGACACTTTGTAAATTTCCAAGTTGGGTGTTTATCTAAAGGATTGCCCTCACCTGTGATCTCAACATCTTCAGGTAGCGCGATAGGTAAATTTTCCTCTTTTTCAGGCACTACGCCGCAGCATTTGCAGTGAACTACTGGTATCGGCGCACCCCAGTATCTTTGGCGAGAAATTCCCCAGTCTCTTAATTTGTAGTTTGTGATCCTTTTGCCTAAACCATCTTTTTCAAATTTTTCTATTATGAAATTTTTAGCTTCTTCTGAAGCAAGCCCATTTATAAGCTCAGAATTTACAGAAACTCCGTACTCCGAATATGCTTTTGAGCTATCGCTCTCGCCCTCAAGCGGCTTTACGACTGGCTTTATAGGGAGATTAAATTTACTTGCAAACTCGAAGTCTCTTTGATCGTGCGCAGGGACAGCCATAATAGCACCGCTGCCGTAGTCAGATAGGATAAAATTTGCAACCCAAACTGGGATTTTTTCATTAGTAAGCGGATGAACTACGTAAATTCCTAAAAATTCCCCGTCTTTTTCGCTAGCTTGACGCTCTCTTGGGCTTTGATTAAGTATGGCTTTTATCTTTGCCATTTTACTTTCATCAAATTTAGCATTTTCAAGTAGTGCTTTTACGATAGGATGCTCAGGTGCAAGGGCTGTGTAGCTAACGCCGTAAATCGTATCAGCTCTTGTAGTAAACACTTCAAAGCCATCAAATTTATCACCTAAAGCCTCTTTTGAAGCCTCATCAAGATAAAATTTAAACTCCAAGCCGTAGCTTCTGCCGATCCAGTTTTCTTGCATTGTAATTACTTGATTTGGCCATTTGCCTTCAAGAAGCTTCAAATCGTCAAGTAGCTCGCTAGCGTATTTTGTGATGTTAAAGTAATATCCTGGAAGCTCTTTTTGTACAACATCATTACCACATCTCCAGCATTTGCCATCCTCTACCTGCTCATTTGCAAGCACAGTTTGATCGTATTCGCACCAATTTATAATTGCATTTTTTCTATAAACAAGCCCTTTTTCAAACATCTTTATAAAAAAGCTTTGCTCCCACTTTGTGTAAAGTGGATCAGACGTGGCTAAAATTCTCTTTTTAGAAAATGAAAAACCAAGGCTTGCAAGCTCTTTTTTCATATAGTCGATATTTTCATAAGTCCAAATTTTAGGGTGAATTTTATGTTTTATGGCTGCGTTTTCAGCTGGCATACCAAAGCTGTCAAAGCCAATAGGATGAAGCACGTTGTAGCCGCTTTTTCTATATGATCTAGCAAGTGCATCACCGATAGAGTAGTTTCTCACATGCCCCATGTGTATGCGTCCGCTTGGATACGGAAACATACTTAGGATATATTTTTTCGGCAAGCTTAGGTCATCTTTTGGTTCAAATTCTTCATTTTTATCCCAAATTTCTTGCCATTTTTTTTCTATCTTTAAAGGCTCATATTTTCTCTTTTCAGCCATTTTTTCTCCTAAAATTCTTCTTGAGCTTTACTTGATTCTATTAAAACCAAGGCTAGTGAAAATATATTTGCAATGACTGCGCCAATAGCTAATGAATAGCTAAGTGTTATATTTTCAGAGACTTGCAAAATAACAAAAGCTGGTATAAGGTGTAAATCAGCAACCAGCGAGCTTGCAAAAAGCTCAGCAGAGAGTAAATTTTTAACACCGATCTTAAGTAGCGTTGAAACCAAATTTATACTAGCCGCCACAAAGAGTGCAATCTCGTTTTTATCATATAAAAATTCTGCCGTAGTCGTAAGACTCATCAACGCAAAAAATATGTAGATAACTTTTCCCCAGTTCATTATCCCTCCTTACACAACGCCTTTCTCAAACATGGCACGCTCTTTTTCGCGCTCTTTTTTTATCTTTTGTTTTTCAGTCTCTCTACTTCTAAAATGTTCGATGCTAAATTTAAACCAGATAAGAAACGGCGAAGAGATGTAGATCGAACTGATCGTTCCTATGACAATACCAACGATAAGAATAAATGAAAATCCATGTATCATATCTCCGCCAAACAAAAATAGCACAAGAACCGTCATCATCGTAGTGGCTGAAGTTAAGATAGTTCTTGAAAGCGTAGCAGAAACTGACTCATTGATAACACCCTCGATGTCAGTTCGCTTACTCTCTTTGATACCCTCTCTTATCCTGTCAAAAATGATGATCGTATCATTTAGAGAGTAGCCAAGCACCGTTAAAACAGCAGCTAGCGTGTCCAAATTTACATCAATATTAAATAGCGAAATAGCACCAACAGTTATAACTATATCGTGAATTTCAGTTGCGATCGCAGCAAGCGCAAAACGCCACTCAAACCTAAATGTGATGTAGATCAATATACCAATTAGTGAAATTCCAAGAGCCATCAAACCTTTTTCTCTAAGCTCGTCACCAACCTTTGGTCCAACTATATCAACACGTCTTACTTCAAAATTTCCAGTATCTTTTAAGATTTGCTTTATCTCAGTGCCAATGTCGCCAGTTAAATTTGAGCTTGAACCTGAAAATCTAATAACAGCTTCATCTTCGCTTCCAAACTCAGTAACAGAGGCGTTTTTAAGCACTTCATTTGTGCCAAAAGCATCACGAATTTTATCAAGTGGCGCTTTTGTGTCATATTTGAGCTGGATAAGCGTACCGCCAGAGAAATCAATGCCGTAGTTTAACCCTTTTGTAGCAAGTAAAATGATAGAGCCAACAAATAAAAATATAGAAAATGCTAGTGAAGCAAATCTAAAACGCATAAAATCATAAACTTTTGCTTTAGTAAAAATTTGCATCATTAGCTCCTTTTATAACCAAACCAAAGTCTGGTATTTCCACTTTTTTCTATCTTGTCCATAGCGGCATCAAACATACCGTGAGTGCCAAGTATAGCTGTTAGCATCGAAGCCATGATACCTATTGCCATTGTTACTGCAAAGCCTTTAACTGGGCCAGTGCCATAAGCGTAAAGCACCGCAACTGTGATGATAGTAGTTAAATTTGAGTCGATAATCGCACTCATGGCGTGCTCATAGCCTTTTTGAACAGCTGTCCTTATCGCTACACCTTCACGCAAAAGCTCACGTATACGCTCATTTATGATGACGTTTGCATCAACAGCCATACCGATCGTTAGCACGATACCAGCCATACCAGGTAAAGTAAGCGTCGCTCCAAAAAGTGCCATCACAGCGACTAATATAACGACGTCTGCAACTAGTGCAATATTTGCAAAAACGCCAGAAATTCCGTAATAAACTAGCATAAATAGTACGACTAAGATAGATCCGGCAGCAAGTGCTACCATGCTTTGGTTGATACTCTCTTGTCCCAAAGATGGACCAACGCTTCTTTTCTCTAGCATCTTAACAGGTGCTAAAAGTGCGCCGCTTCTAAGAGCGATCGCTACGTCGTGAGCCTCATCAAGAGTAAAGCCACCGCTAATCTGACCGCTACCGCCACCTATTCTTTCATTTATAACAGGAGCTGAATAGACCTTGCCATCAAGCACGATAGCAAGCCTTTTGCCGACATTTGCGCCAGTAAAATCACCAAAAATTCTAGCGCCTTCTGAGTTAAGAGTGAAATTTATAATAGGCAAGTTATTTTGCTGAGAAAATGCAACCTTTGCATCAGTTAGCATAGAGCCGTCAAGCACTGGGATATTTTTAACGACATATTTTACACGGTCATTTTTAGCATCTTTAAAGATCACATCACCATAGCTCTCAGCCTCTGCCTCACTCATTGTATTAGCCTGATCTTGTCTTTTATCATCAACTGCCATTAACTGCAAGTGAGCAGCCTTTGCGATAAGATCTCTTGCTCTTTGTTCATCCTCTTCAGTCTTTATGCCAGGAAGCTCAACTAGGATATTGTCTTTGCCCTGTCTGGCAACAGTTGGCTCAGCTAGACCAAACTGATCGAGTCTGTTTCTAATAGTTTCAACAGCTTGCGAGATCGCATATTCGATCGTATCCGTTCTTTCTTGCTCGGTTAAAGATATGCTGTAATTTAAACCATCTTTTTTAATATCAAGCCCCTTTATCTCGGCTAGTGCTTTATCTACTTTTGGAGCCTCGTCGCCATCAAGGAGAGTAAAGTCAATGTTCTCTTCTTTAATCTTAAATTTATCAATTAACACATCTTCTTTTTTGGCATAATAATTTATGCTTCCAGCGATTGACTTGATCTTAGAGTGGATAGCTTCGCTCGTTTCAACACCAAGTAGCATATGAAGGCCGCCTTGAAGATCAAGGCCAAGTGAAATTTTAGCCCCATTTTGAGTCTGAAAAAAAGATGGCACCGAAAAGCCAAAACCAAAAATCAAGGCTAATATTAAGATAATTAGCCTATATGTGACTCTTGCATTACGCATTATTTTTCTTCGATCTTTTTAGCTACAAACTCACGTGCTATGCGAACGATTACATCATCGTTAAGTTTAACTTTGATAAAATCATTTTCGGCTTTAATCACTTCGCAGATAAGTCCGCCATTAGTTATTATCTTATCACCTTTATCAAGAGCTGCGAGCATTGCTGCATGGGCTTTTTGTTGTTTTTGTTGAGGTCTAATAACCAAAAAGTAAAATATGGCGAAAAGCACAACAAGAGGTAGTAATGATGTTAAAAAATCAGCGTTTTGCATGGATTTCCTTATTTGTAAGATTTTTAAATGGGCATTTTAGCACTAAAATTATAATAAAAGCCTTTGTCGGTGCTTTTTTGCTTTCTAATTTCATTTTTTTAGCCATGGCTGAAAATCAAATTTTAAATTTCATCTCACCTTTTCTCACACTAACTGGAATTTACGTCATCATAAATTTAAGCAGGGCTGGCTTTTTTGCGGCTGGATTTTTCACTGGGATTTTGTGGTTTTACTGGATCGGCTTTAGCTTTATCTACTATGAGCTTGTCTGGCTTATACCATTTGTCGTCCTCTTTGTAGCCCTTGTTTATGGACTTTTATTTTGGATAGCCTCTTTTCCAAGCTTTGTAGCACTAAGAGCCGTTTTACTATTTTTAATAAGCTACGTTCATCCATTTGGCTTTAACTGGTTTAACCTTGAAGCCACGCTTGTTTTAGGCGCTTTTGAGCCAAGCACGAGAGGGCTTATATTTATATTTTTAGCAGCCATTTTTTTAAGCCTAAAGGGTAAAATTTTAAAATTTATCCTAGCTTTTATATGCCTCATCGCTGCCTTGCAGTTTAAAAGTAGCGAGGCGAAAACTTTACCATTTGACGTGGAGTTAGTAAATACCGATGTCGCTCAAAGAGTGCGATGGGATAAAAGCTTACGCATGAAATTTACAAATGAAAATTTAGACTTAATAAATAACGCCATAGCCGAGCAAAAACGCCTTATCGTGCTGCCAGAGAGCTCGTTTCCACTATTTATGACAAATGAGCCACTGCTCGTTGATGAGCTAAAAGAGCTTTCAAAAAAGATAACCATCGTAACTGGTGCGCTTGCCTATGAAAATAAGCAAATTTATAACTCCGCCTTTTTATTTCAAGATGGCACTTTTAGGCGAATGGATAAGAAATTTTTAGTGCCATTTGGCGAAGAAATTCCTTTGCCAAAATTTATGCAAGATGCGGTAAATAAGCTATTTTTTGGCGGAGCTAGCGACTTTAAAAAGGCTGAAAATTTTAGCGACTACGAGGTAGATGGAGTAAAAATTAGAAACGCTATCTGCTATGAAGCGACAAGAGAGGAGCTTTACAAAGGCGAATTTGACGTGGTTGTAGCTATCACAAACAATGGCTGGTTTGTGCCAAGCAGCGAGCCTGTGCTTCAAAGGCTGCTTATAAAACACCTTGCTACAAAATACAATAAAGTCGTCTATCACAGCGTAAATGGCTCAAAAAGTGAGATCATTTTGCCTAAAAAAGCGTTTTGGGATGAGTTCTAAAAGAGAAATTTAAAGTGGCTTTTAGATAAAGCCACTTTTTGATTATTTTTTTAGTAAAGCTTTGAAGGTATCAACCGCATCAAGTTTTTCCCAAGGGTATTTTGCATTTCCCACTTGACCTTTTGCAGCTACTTTTGCATATAAAAACGTATCTTTACTTGGCTTATCAAGACCAAATTTATTTGTTATCCAGCGAGGCGTTAGAGCGAAATGCTCGCTTACAAAATTTGAAAGCATATCGTCATTTATGCCATTTGCATGAGTTCCCATGGTATCAACGCTAACTGAAGTTGGCTTTGCAACGCCGATCGCGTAGCTTATCTGGACGATACATTTTTTAGCAAGGCCAGCTGCGACGATATTTTTAGCTATCCAGCGCGCTGCGTAGAGTCCGCTGCGATCAACTTTAGTGTAGTCTTTACTTGACTGGGCACCGCCGCCTATAGGGCTATATCCGCCAAAGCTATCAACTATAAGCTTTCTACCTGTTAGGCCGCTATCGTGAAGTGAGCTGTGATTTACATATCTGCCTGTTGGGTTTATATAGATGATCGTTTTTTCTTTATTATATAGCTCTTTTGGAAGTCCGGTTTCGTCTATTAAATTTTGAATTAGTGCGCGAAGCTCTTCTATCTTCATGCTCTCCACGCAAGGGGCAGAGACGACGATAGTATGGATGCTTTGAGGTTTGCAGTTTTCAAAGTTGTCTTTGCTACTGTAATCAATCGTAACTTGCGTTTTAATATCAACGCCAAGTTTATCAGGATTTGCCTTAGCAAATTTATAGACTTTTTCACATAGCATTCTTGCGTAAGTTATGGCTGCTGGCATAAATTCTTTCGCTTCGCAGCTCGCAAAACCAAACATAATGCCTTGATCGCCCGCTCCGATCTCACCGCTACTTTGATCAACACCTTGATTTATATCTGGGCTTTGTTGATTTAGGCAGACTTTGACCTCGATATCATCTGGGTGCAAGCACTGCTCTTTTGTGAAATTGCTCTTTCCATCATATCCGATATGCGCAAGAGCGTCCTTTACGATCTTTTCGTAGTCTTTATATGAGAGTTTTACCTTTGAGTTTATCTCTCCACCTATTACTATGTTTTTTCCAGCCACAAAAACTTCGCTTGCGACACGACCATTTGGATCTTGTGTTAAAATAGTATCCACTATGCTATCAGCGATTATATCAGCACATTTATCTGGATGACCCGGACTTACAACTTCAGAGGTAAATAGATACATTTTTATCCTTTTATTAACTAAAATTTTGTGCAATTGTAACAAATCTATTTAAAAGGCTTATTAATCTTTATCAAATTCTTTATATTTAAAAATTGTTTAGCTAAAATCAACAAAAAACTAATTTATTAAGGTGTCAAATGAATATGCTTAAAAACATAGCAAGAAGATACGCCGATGGAAATTTGATAGTTCAAATTTTAGTTGGTATCATCCTAGGTGCCCTAGTTGGCTTTTACACACACTACGAAGCAGCTCCTTATAACAAGATCTCAGCTAAAATTCAAACTATTCAAAACGAGAGTGGTTTGAGCATAGATGAAGTTATAAAAACTCGCCTTAGTCAAGATGAAGCCAAACAGCTAAACGAAGCCAAAGAAAAAGCCAGTTCAGCCGATTCTATCGCAGCTTCAGCTTCAGTTTTAGGAGATTTATTCAAAGGTGCTTTAAAAGCTATCGCACCAATTCTTGTCTTTGTTTTAGTGGCAACATCCATTATTTTAAGAGATTTTGGTCATACAAAAGGTATGCAAAAGATCATTACACTCTATCTAATTGGTACATTTTTAGCAGCCGTTGTTGCAGTTATTGCTAGTTTCTTATTCCCAGTGGAGCTTTCTTTAAAAGGTCTTTCAAGTGCTGATATGTCAGCACCTCAAGGAATTACCAATGTCTTAAAAGATCTCATTTATAAAATGGTCGAAAATCCGATAAACGCCCTTGCAAATGGTAACTATATAGGCATCATCACCTGGGCAGTTGGTAGCGGTATAGCACTTAGAAATTCCACAGCTGAGACCAAAAAAGTATTTAAAGACATAAGCGATGGTGTAACTCATATTGTTAAATTTATCATTAGACTAGCTCCATTTGGTATTTTTGGCATGGTAGCTATTAGCATTCATGAAACTGGATTTGAGGTACTTGCAGGATATCTAAAACTAATTTTAGTTCTTGTTGGGGCAATGCTTGTTGTCGCATTTATCATCTATCCGGCCATGGTTTTTGTATTAACTAGAAAAAATCCTTATCCACTTGTCATGATCTGCCTAAAAGAGAGCGCTATTTCAGCATTTTTTACAAGAAGCTCGGCCGCAAATATCCCTGTAAATATGGCACTTTGCAAAAAGCTTGGTCTAAAAGAGGAGCTTTACTCGATCTCGATCCCACTAGGTGCTACCATAAACATGGGCGGTGCAGCAGTTACCATCAGCATCCTAGCGCTTACTGCGGTAAATTCTATCCCATCTATCACAGTTACATTTGGCGATGCGCTACTTCTTTGCTTCATCTCAGCTCTTGGTGCGTGCGGCGCATCTGGTGTGGCTGGCGGCTCACTTCTTTTAGTACCATTAGCGTGCGGACTTTTTGGTATCGGCAACGACATCGCCATGCAATTTGTTACAGTTGGCTTTACCATTGGTGTTATCCAAGACTCAGTTGAAACCGCGTTAAATAGCTCATCTGATGTACTTTTTACAGCAGTAGCTTCAGAGACTTCAAACTAATCTTCATAAAATTTCAGCTAAATTTTGGCTGAAATTTTACTTTTATCCATTTTTTTGTAAAATATCCCAAAAATTTAAAGGATAAATATGCAAATTTGGGATCTAAAAGCACTTTTTGCAAACGAAAAAGAGTGCGAGCAAAACGCACTAAATTTACAAAAAGAGTGCGAGAAATTTAAAGATAAATACCTAGAAAATTATGAAAATTTAAAAACAGACGAGTTTTTAAAGGCATTTGGCGAATATGAAAATTTAATCGCTAAAATTTCAAAAGTAATGACTTACGCTTTTTTAAATTTTGCCAAAGATACAAGCAAGGGCGCATTTTATGCAAAGATCGATGAGATAGCGACAAAAGCAAATGAAAATTTGATATTTTTTGAGATCAAATTTAATGCATTTACCCCTAAAAAACAAGAAGATATCATCAAAAGCTCTAAAAAATATGGCTATTACCTAAGCAATCTCGCCAAAGCAAAACCGCACCAACTTAGCGTTGCTGAAGAGAGGGTACTACTACGCACAGCTAGCACTGGGGCTGAGGGCTTTTCAAGGCTTTTTGATGAGAGCATGAGCAAGATGAGGTTTAAATTTAAAGGCGAGCTTTTAAATGAAGAAGAGATTTTAGCTAAGCTTCATGAGAGCGATCAAAGCGTGCGAAAACTAGCCGCTAAAAGCCTTTCAAACGAGCTTAGCAAGCACCAGCACCTTCTTGGCTACATATATAATATGATAAAAACTGATCTAAAAACGAGCTGCGAGCTGCGAAATTTCAAGCTTCCTGAAGAGCCAAGACACCTTGAAAATCAAATCAGTAAAAAAAGCGTTGATTCGCTCATTGCTGTAACTGAGAAAAATTTTGACCTAGTTGCTAAATTTTACGAGCGAAAAAGAGAACTTTTAGGCCTTAAAAAGCTTTATGACTACGATAGATACGCGCCTCTTAGTAGCGAGGGCGAGTATAAATTTGATGAGTGTAAAAAGATAGTTTTAAAAGCTTTTGGGACATTTTCACCTAAATTTGGCGAGATAGCTAAAAGTGCCTTTAATGACGGCTGGATCGATGTTTATCCAACACCAAACAAGCGAGGTGGGGCATTTTCTCACTCAGGATCAAGCGACACACACCCTTATGTTTTGCTAAATCACACAAACCAGCGAAGAGACCTTTTCACGCTAGCTCATGAGCTTGGTCACGCTGTGCATCAAAAGCTCTCTTATAGCGTAAGCTACCTAAACTCAGACACTCCGCTAACCACGGCTGAGACGGCTTCAGTCTTTTGCGAGATGCTAGTTTTTGACCACGTAAAAGACGGCCTTAGCAAAAAAGAGAAAATTTCACTGCTCGCTGGCAAGATCGAGGATATATTTGCCACGCTTTACCGCCAGATAAATTTCACCACCTTTGAGCGAGCCGTGCACGCACACGAGGGCGAGATCAGCCTAGATGAGCTAAATAAAATTTGGCTAAAAGAGAGCAAAAAGATGTTTGGCAAAAGCGTCACACTAAATGACTACTACAAAATTTGGTGGAGCTACATCCCGCACTTCATTCACACGCCATTTTACTGCTACGCTTACTCTTACGCGCAGCTTCTTGTGCTTGCACTTTTTGGTCTTTATAAAAGCGGCAAATGCAAAAATTTTGTCGAAATTTACACCGAGTTTTTGAGCCTTGGTGGGAGCCTTAGCCCAAGGGAGCTTGTGGGTAAATTTGGCTTTGATATAGATGATAAAAACTTCTGGCAGATAGGCATAAACGAGGTCAAAAAGCTAGTAGATGAGTTTTTAGAAATTTCAAAGGATTAAGATGTTAGACGAAATTTTAGACGATGAGAAATTTGCGCTTTTGATGAAGATGCACGTCTATGAGTGCATTGATTTTTTGCTTGAAAAGGGTGTAAATTTCTCAGTTATGGCAAATTTACCGCTAGTTAGCTTTGAGCCAAGCTTGCCAGATGAGATAAGTAGAAGCTTTAGCATGCCTGTCATTATGTTTTCACTTGGTGGCTACACGCTTGAGAGTGCGAAGTTAACGCAAGATGAGCTTAGCTTTGAGGCCGGCTTTGGTAGTGAAAATTTTGCCTCTGTGGTCTCTTTTCCACTCGGTGCAGTGGTTCAAATTTTGGTTGAAAATAGCCCGATCCTTGTAAATTTCTCTATCTACAAGCCAAAAGAGAAACAAGTCGATCACGCTAAAAAATCAGCCTCAGTCTTTTTGCAAAACCCAAAAAATAAAGATATATTTAAGAAAAAATAGTAATTTTAAGCATTTTTGGCTAAAATCAAAAGAAAATTTAAAAAGCAAAAAATGGAAAAATTACTATCAAATTTAAACGAAGCCCAGCGCGAAGCAGCTACTCATATAGATGGTCCGATGCTCATACTTGCAGGAGCTGGCAGCGGCAAGACAAAGACCATCACAACTAGGCTTGCCTACCTCATCGGCGAGGTCGGTATAGACGCGGCAAATACACTAACTCTTACTTTTACAAACAAAGCCGCCAACGAGATGCGTAGTAGAGCCATGGCGATGCTAAGCCAAAGCGGCAAAAACTACTCGCCGCTACTTTGCACATTTCACAAATTTGGACTTTTGTTTTTAAAGCTCTATATAGAAAAGCTTGGCAGAAAAAATAACTTCGTCATAATCGACACAGACGATAAAAAACGTATCATCAAAAGCTTTGAAAGTCCGGTCGCAACTGCAATTTTGTCAAGCGAAATTTCAAACTATAAAAACTCACTTTTAAGCGTCGAAGAGGTCTATAAAAACGCAAATTTCTCTTCATTTGACAAGAGCAAGGATAACTTTTACAAACAAGCTGCTCAAATTTATGAAAAATATGAGGACTATTTAAAGGCAAACAACCTTGTTGATTTTGACGATCTGCTCGGGCTTACATATAAAATTTTAGACGAAAACGAAGAGCTTGCTAGAGAAATTTCAAACCGATACAAATACATAATGGTCGATGAGTATCAAGACACAAACGACCTTCAGTATAAACTGCTAAAAAAGCTCTGTCTATGTCACGAAAACATCTGCGTCGTAGGCGATGATGATCAAAGTATCTACGGCTGGCGCGGCGCAAAGATCGATAATATCTTAAATTTCAAAGATCAATTTAAAGATGTAAAGATTATCAGGCTTGAGAAAAACTACCGCTCGAGCGAGGCGATACTAAAAGCTGCAAACGAGTTAATAGATCATAACCGCAACCGACTTGGCAAGAAGCTTGTGGGCACAAAAGGCGAAGGCGAGGCTGTAAATTTGATAGAGAGCTTTGATGAGAGCGTTGAGGCTGGTAAGATCGCAAAATGTATAAAAGAGCTTTTAAGCAAAGGCGTGCAAGCAAAAGATATCGCGATCTTATACCGCATAAACGCGCTCTCTCGCTCACTTGAAGATGGACTAAACAAAGAGCAGATCGCCTATAAAATGGTCGGTGGTGTAAAATTTTACGAAAGAGCCGAGATCAAAGATATCATAAGCTACCTAAGGCTGATAAATAATCCAAACGATGATTTTTCAATAAGACGCATTATCAATCGCCCAAAGCGTGGACTAGGCAAAGTAAGCCTTGATAAGCTCGAAAAAATGGCATTTGAGGGCAAAATTTCCATTTACGAGGCGATCTCAAACATATCTGATAACGACGATGCCTTTAGCAAAAAGGTAAAATCAGCCCTTCTTGAGTTTGCAAACAACCTCAAAGAGCTTCAAGAAAGCAGCTCAGTTTTTGACCTCATAGATAAATTTGAAGCAAAATTTGGCGTGAAAAAATACTACGAGAGCTTGCCAGATGGCGCTGAAAGAGCGGCGAACATCGACGAGTTTTACGCTGTTTTAAAAGATCAGATCAAGCAAAATCCAAGCTTTGATCTAGAGGAATTTCTAAACGAGATCACGCTAACAAGCGAGCAAGACGGCATCAGTGACGAGGCTATTAGCATTATGAGCGTGCATGCGAGCAAGGGGCTTGAATTTGAGCACCTTTTTGTTATCGGTCTTGAAGAGGGATTTTTTCCACTCATCGGCGATGGCAGCGACATCGAAGAAGAACGCAGACTTGCATACGTGGCGATCACAAGAGCTAAAAAGACACTTAGTCTAAGCTTTGCAAATTCGCGCTTTTACAAGGGTCAGCGCACGAGGCTAAATAAGAGTAGATTTTTAAGTGAGAGCGGTATCACGCATGGCTCGCTAGTCATCGAAAAGAGTAATGAATTTAAAAAAGGCGACTTGGTTAAGCATAAAATTTTTGGTATCGGCAGGGTAAGCGCGGTTAGCAAGATCAAAAAAGAGTTTAAACTGACCATAAATTTTGGTGGCAATGTAAGAGAAATAATGTCAAGCTTTGTGGAAAAGGCCGTATGAACGCTATCTTCGTGGCAAACAAGCCAGCTGGCATGAGTTCAAACCACTTTTTAGGGCGACTAAAGAGAAAATACGGCGTTAAAAAAGCTGGATTTTCAGGCACGCTTGATCCATTTGCAAGCGGCTGTTTAATAGTCGCTTTTGGCTCATATACGAAATTTTTTAGATTTTTAGACAAAAGCCCAAAGGTCTATGAGGCGACGATCTGGCTTGGAGCTAGCAGTCCTAGCATGGATAATGAAAATATCACTGAAATCTCAAATGTAAAAGAGCTAAATTTAGAAAAACTTGAAGCCATTAGAGGCGAGCTAACTGGCAAGATAAGCTACATCCCACCAAAATTTAGCGCCAAGCATGTAAATGGCACAAGAGCCTATAAGCTAGCTAGAAATGGCGAAGAATTTGAGCTAAAGACAGAAACGATGGAAATTTTTGATAGCCAAATTTTAAACTACTCGCACCCATTTTTAACCATTCGTTTAAGCGTAAGCGAAGGAAGTTATATCCGTTCGTATGCAGAAATTTTTGGAAAAAAGCTTGGTTATAATGTAACTTTAAGCTCATTAAAAAGGATAAGTGAAGGCAAATTTTGCTACGAAAATGAAAAATTTTTGAATATTTGTGATTTTTTAAACATTCAGAAAAATACATACTTTGGGGACATAAATGATATTCTTGATGGTAAGAAATTAAAAATTAACGATTTTGAAACACAGAAGCAAGAAATTTATTTGCTAAATTATGATAAATTTATGAGCGTAATCCAAATCACGGATGATACTATAAATTACACTCTAAATAAGGTTGAAAAATGTTAATCCTAGCAAGAAAAGAAAATGAAGAAATTTTAATAGGAAATGACATAAAAGTTGTCATAGTAAATATTTCAAAAAATACTGTTAAACTCGGTATCGAAGCACCACGAAATACAATGATACTAAGAAGTGAACTAGCAAATGATATCAAAAACGAAAATATCCATGCCACAAAAACTGCAAGTGAAGCCGATATCCACGAGCTAGCTAAAAAAATCGAGAAATGAAAAGCTTTGCAAAGATAAATATATTTTTAAAGATAGTTGGCACTAGAGGCAGCTACCACGAAATTTTATCGCGCTTTATCCTCTGTGAGCAGCTTTTTGATGAAATTTATTTTAAGAAATCAGATTCGTTTGCTATAGAATGCAACAACCACGATATACAAGATAACATCATTCAAAAAGCGGTAGATGAGCTAAAAAGAGCCGGCTTTTCAAACGAGCTCGACGAGTTTTTTAGCTCCCATAAAATCATCATCAACAAAAATATCCCAATTGGTGCGGGTCTAGGAGGAGGCAGTTCAAACGCTGCCACCTTTTTACTAATGGTAAATGATGAGCTAAATTTAAATATAAAACGCGAAAATTTGATGCAAATAGCCTCCAAAATCGGCGCAGATGTCGCTTTTTTCGTAAGTGGCTACAAGGCAGCAAATGTAAGCGGCATAGGCGAGATCATAGAAGAATTTGATGACGAAGCGCCAAATTTAAATATCTTCACGTCAAATATTTTTTGCTCCACGCCGATGGTTTATCAAGAATTTAGAAGCAATTTCTTACAATATATAGACGTCAATGCTGCAAAAAAGATGCAAAATTTAAAGAGCAAAGAGCTACTTGAAATTTATAAAAACGAGGAGCTAAACGATCTTTTTGCTCCATGCTTTAAGCTCTATCCACAAATGAATGAGTTTAAAGATAAATTTCTAAGTGGTAGCGGCAGTAGCGTATTTAGCGTAAAATAAAAGGTAAAATTTTGATAAAAGATCTAGCAAAAAACAAAAAAGCTTTGCACGACTTTAGCATACTTGAGACCTTCGAGGCTGGCATTGTATTAAAAGGTAGCGAAGTCAAAGCTCTAAGGGCTGGTAGAGCAAATCTAAAAGATAGCTTTGTACGTGTCATAAAAGGCGAACTTTTCTTACTAAACGCCCATATCAGCTATCTTGAGACTACACATAGCGCATTTCGTCCAAATGAACGAGCAGCCAGAAAACTTTTGATGCATAGAAAGCAGATCGATAAAATTTTCGGTCAAGTCTCACAAGATGGGCTTGCTCTAGTTGTTTTGGCACTTTATCTAAGCGATAAAAACATCGTAAAAGCAAGACTAGCCCTTGCAAAAGGTAAAAATTTACACGATAAACGCGAGACTCTAAAAAGACGCGAGGCAGACAAAGAGGCAAGAGCTGCCATAAAAAGATACGTTTAAGGGATAAGATGAAGAATTTGCTTGTTTTAATAATCACTTTATTTGCTTTTTTTGGTTGTGGTGAAGATGAGAGCGGTAGTGTAAATTTTAAAGAATTTAGTCCAAATGAAGAGGTTAAACTTGTGGATGTAAGCGGCAAGGAGCTTACTTTAGTTAGAAAAGATCACGGCTTTGCCATCAAAAATGATGAAAATAAGGTTTTAATGATCGACATTTTTGGTACATTTTGCCCGCCTTGCCAAAAAGAGGCAGCCGAACTTACAAAATATCAGCTTGAAAACAAAGATAAATTTACACTAATTGGACTAACTCATTTTGAAAATGTCACAAATGAGTATGTTTTGCATGAATTTATGCAAAAATTTAATGCCTACTATTTCATAACAAACGATCAAAAGATAAATGACAGACTTGCCGAACAGATCGTAAGAGACATCGAATATAAACACGAGATCGCACTACCTTTTAAGGTCGTGATAAAAAATGGCGAATATCAAATTTTAACAGACGTAGATAGCGGACAATACGGGGTAAAATACTATCTTGGTGGTATAAAAGTCACAAAAATGAAAGAAGATCTAGCAAAAATTTATGAGACAAAATAAATTTGCCCTATATTTGGAACATCGTTTGCTTATAAAAATGTGAAATTTCATAAGGATTTTAAATGTTTGTTTTAGATAAATCAAAATCTAGCCCACTTGTAGAATCAGCTCTTGCAGGCAGAGAACTACGCCAAAAACTAATCTCTGGCAATCTTGCAAACGTTGATACACCATTTTATAAAGCTAGAGATATAAGATTTGAAGATGTTTTAAAAGAAAAAGCAAATGAAATTTATAACACTTCAAGCCAAAAAAAACTACAACTTGCTAAGACAAACGAAGCGCATATGGCTGCGGTTGATTTTCCAAAAAGCGACACAGCTCAAATTTTCTTGCGTGATGGTCATATGGCTAGAAATGACGCAAATACAGTCGATCTTGACGTAGAAACAACAGAAATGGGCAAAAATACAGTTATGATAAACGCCCTTGATAATGCCTACAAGGCTCAAAGTAATATCTTTAAAAGCGTAATAGACGCAAGTGCTAAGAACTAGGAGAAATGATGTCATACTTAAATGATTTTGATATTAGTGGATACGGACTAAGCGCACAACGCTTCAGGATGAACGTCATCAGCTCAAACATAGCAAACGCACAGACTACAAGAACAGCTGAAGGTGGCCCTTATAGAAGGCAAGAAGTGATCTTTAAAGAGATGAATTTTGATAAAATTTTAAACGACCAGCTTAAAAGCTCACAAAGTCTACTAGAGTATGAAAATCCACTCGACGACCCAAGCTCACCAAGAAACGCTCACCCTGCCCTAACTAGCGTGATCGTAGATAAAGTGGTGCGTGATGATAAGGACTTTCAGCTAAAATATGACCCGAGCCATCCAGACGCAAATGCAAATGGCTACGTCGCATTTCCAAATATAAATCCAGTCATCGAGATGTCTGACCTACTTGAAGCAACAAGGGCATACCAAGCAAACGTGGCAGCCTTTCAAAACGCAAAAACAATAGCACAAAGTGCGATATCACTTATTTCAGGACAAGCATAATGATAAATAGTATAAATTTAGACAAAATAAATAAAAATGAAAATTCAAATAAAATAGCGAAAGCAGGCGAAGAAGGCGGCTTCGAAAATGCTCTAAACGACTCTTTAAAAGAGCTAAATAAAGTGCAAATCAACGCAGATAAAGCCATAGCCGATCTTGCGACTGGCGAGGTAAAAGATCTTCACCAAGCTGCTATTGCGATAGGCAAAGCAGAGACTAGTATGAAGCTTATGCTAGAAATTCGTAACAAAGCACTAAGTGCTTATAAAGAAATTTCTAGAACACAAATTTAAGTCATTAATGAATTCCAGAAAATCAAAAATAACCATACTTTTTTTATTAATTACTTTTGGAATTTCAATATTCGTACTTGTCATATTTTATAGAGCAAGTATCGAGCGAAAGCTTCCTAGGCTTCAAACAAGCGATATAAACACAGCAATTCGTGGCAATATAATCACAAAAGATGGTTTTAGCATCTCTTCAAGTCAAAAGCTCTACAAAGTGATGCTTGATACTAGAAATATTGATCCTAATAAAAAAGAGATGTTTATCAAGCTATATTCGCTTTACAGCGGCGACGATCCAAACAAAGTAAGAAAGATTATAAATGGCACAAAAGGTATCGTTACGCTCTCATATAGCATTGATGCAAAGGGTGCTACCTACCTTCAAGAGCTCTCAAGAAAGCTAAATCGCAAGAGCATTTTGGTTTCATACCTTGACCCAAAAACAGGTCTTGCTTCATTTCAGGGCATGAGAGTAATGGAGAGCGGACAAAATCGTAAATTTATGTCAAAAGATGCTCTCACGCCAGCTATTGGCTACGTGAGCAAAACTGAAAGTGACGCGCTTACAAAAAGCAAAGGCGTAAAAGGTCTTGAGAGATATTATGAAGATTATTTAGCTCCTATACAAAATGCAAAAATTTTAGGGCCTCGCGATATTGGAAATAATATTATTTTAACAAGTGACTCAAATTTAGCAACAAGAGTAGATGGCTACAATGCAGTACTTTCTATACCATTAAAATTTCAAACTAAACTAGAGCAAATTTTAGATGAAAAGCGTGAATTTCTAGATGCAAAAGAGTTAGTCATCTGCATAATGAATAGCAAAAATGGAGAAATTTTAGCCCTAGCCTCTAGCTCAAGATATGATCCTTCGAATATAAGAAAGCAAGATTATAGCGCTCTAAACTCTACCGTTAGTGAATATGCTTATGAAGTTGGCTCGGTTTTTAAGCCATTTATATTTTCCATCTTACTTCAAGAGAAGAAAGTAAATCCATTTGAGCTTGTAAATACCTATAATGGCCGATACCAACTTGGCAAAAGGATAATCAAAGATACCCACCCAGAGCCTTTTATGAGTGCTGAGGATATAATCGTACATAGCTCAAACATCGGCATGATTCAGCTTGTTGAGCGTTTAAATGGGCCACAAATTTATCAAGGACTTTTAAATTTTGGCTTTTCAAGAAAAACAGGAATAGATCTACCTTACGAGCAAGTAGGTATGATGCCAACAGTTACAAAGCTAAACTCATCGACATATAAGGCGACTGTGAGCTACGGATACGGCTTGCAAGCTACATTTATGCAACTTTTAAAAGCCTACAATATATTTAATAATAAAGGCATTGAAGTTACTCCTCACATGGTCGCCTACTTAGAAAGAAATGGAAAAAGATACGATTTGCCAAAGTTCGAGCCAGCTCAAGTTATATCACAAGAAACCGCAAAGATAATGAAGAGAATTTTAATAAAAACGGTTGAAAAAGGTACTGGACTAAAAGCCTTTACGCCAGGACTTGAGATAGGTGGCAAGACCGGAACTGCCCACATTGCTTCAGGTAGTGGTGGATACAGTAACACCTACAATGGCTCATTTTTTGGCTTTGTAAATGATACAAGAGGCAATAGCTACACAATAGGCGTTTTAGCAAGGGACCCTAAAAGACCTTACTACTACTTCGGCGCTCAAAGTGCCTTACCTATGTTTAAAAAAGCAGTTGATCTGATGATTGAGGATGGATATTTATTTCCTGATGCAAATGTAATAGCTGAGTTTGAAGCCAAAAAAGATAAGCTTAAAAACGATAAGACAAAACAAAAGCCTGCTTTGGACTAAAATTTTAAAAACAAAAAAGACCTAAAAACTAAGCAAAAACTAAATGTAAAAATTTCTCTTGCTTTTTGGCGTTTTCTCTAATTGCAAAACCTTTAATGCTCTTAAATACTTTTAACTTCTAATAGCAATTAAATTATAAATGAAAAATCTAAACTGATCAAAAAATTTTAAGTCTTTAATATTTTTAGAAGTTATCTCTTTGTCATCTTTATAGTTTTTTCCGCCTAAAAAGAGCAGATAAATAAGTGGGGTAACATAATTAAATCTTAAGAAAAGCGCTACGATACAATGAAAAAAGCCGTAGTTATATTTGATACAAACATAAAAGCCATAAATTATATATGATATCATTAGAATCAAAAAAGCATAGAAAACAAAGCTTAAACCAGTATAATCTGAAATATTTAAAAAGCTACAAACTAAAATAAAAGTACCTACCAAAGCAGGCAATATAATGACTGGAAAAATTAGATGAAGCCCAATTAGGTCAAATTTACTTTTATAAACCTTTATATTATATCTACCCGCAGGGATTATCAAAAATATAGGCAATACGATTGAAAATAAAATAAGAAATATCACGTACATAGAATCAAAATCATAAGAACTCATTTTTATACCAAATTTAATTTTAAGATATTTTAACTACACTTTTTTGAATAAATTTATCTACGATTTTTGCGATTTTCTATGCCGATTTTCTCACTCTCTTCTATCTCGACAATATAGCTTGGATTTTTCTTTTTAGCTTCTTTGTCTAAAAAACTGATGAGCTTTGCATCAGAATTTTTATGAGAGCAGATTAAAATTATAAAATTTATATAGTTATTTGCCTCTTTTGGCATGACTTGGTTATTTTTAGCTGGTATACTAAAATTTCCTACAAAGATTTGAATAAGTTCGAAAAGCTCGTTTTTACTTAAACTATTATCACCAGCAAGCTTTTCAAGCTTTTCGATCGTTATCTCTTCTTTTTCTAATGCAAGCTCCTTTATTTCGGCGCTATAATCTCTATTTCTTAAAAGTAAATAGATTAACGCACAAATTGCAATTAATAGCAATACAATAAAGAAAACTATTAGACCTTTTATTAGCATCTAAAGCCTTGAGCAAAGTGATCGCTTTGTAAATGCTAAAATACTCATAAGCACCATTATTATGATACTAATCCAGATAAAATCAGGCACTGGCAATGGATCGCCAGCTGCATACGAGTGCATACCAGCTAAATAAAAATTTACACCAAAATAAGTCATAATAATCGACCAATAAGCAAAAAATGAAGCCACTGCAAATGCATACTGGTTGTTTAGTTTTGGAATAAATCTTATATGAAGAACCGCGGCATAAACAAGTATCGAAACTAGCGCCCAAGTCTCCTTGCTGTCCCAGCCCCAATATCTGCCCCAACTCTCGTTCGCCCAAACACCGCCTAGGAAATTTCCAAGAGTAAGCAAACTAAGTCCTAGTATCATAGCCATCTCATTTATACGAGTGGCTTCGAGGATATTGCGAGAAATTTCTGGATTTGGCTTTTTCTTATTTTGTAAAATGATAAGCAATAGTGTAAAGCCGCCAAGTAATGCGCAAAGCCCTAAAAATCCATAACTTGCAGTAATGACAGAAACATGTATTGTTAGCCAGTAGCTTTGAAGCACCGGCACAAGTGTAGTGATCTGCGGATCCATCCAGCTAAGGTGCGCAACAAACAATGTAACACCTGCCAATATAGACGTAAGAGCAAGAGCAATAGGGCTACGTTTTGCAAAGACGATACCAGAAAATCCTAGAGCCCAAGCGATATAGACCATCGATTCATAAGCATTGCTCCAAGGCGCATGCTCAGCAATGTACCAACGAAGTCCAAGTCCGACAGTGTGAGTAAGAAAAGCTAGTAAATTTATAATGTATACAACTTTTACAATGCCATTTATCTGAACTTTTGGAGCTAGCATTTTAACAAAAACAAAAAACAAAAGCGCAAGGCCTGCTAAAAGATAAACCGGTGTCAATCGCTCAAAAATTTGAATTTTATTAAACAAAATTTCTATATTTATCTTTTCTTCACTTGGCATTACAGCAGAACCGTACTTTTGCTGATAGGCTGAAATTTTATCAAGTGCGGCATCAGCCTTACTCCAATCATTATCTTTTGTTGCTGCATCAACTGCTGCGAAATACTCTCTCATCATATTGATGACTAGATCAGCCTCCTTAGGCGGAAAGTACATCATTGCACTAGCAGGCGAATACCAAGAGTTTGATGGGTCATCTTGTTTTGGAAAAATTTTAAAAATTTCACCAATAAATATCATATAAAAAACATTCAATCTCTCATCGATCTTTATCACATCTTTATCAAATGTATTGCGTGATCCAGGGTGCTTGCGATTAGCAATTTCAGCAAATTTTGTGAGTTTATATTCACTTCCGCCATCTTTTGTGGTTCTAAAAAAATCATTAAAACTTGCATACTTTGCATTTTCATCTATGCCAAGCTCTTTTTTTAGTTCCTTACTTTGCCCAAGTGAGATAATTTTTTCACTTCGCCAAAAATCAGGTGTTACCATTATTGAAAGCATTGCTTGATTTGAGTTTAGGCTATTTATGTTCTCACTTCTATGTATTTTATTTAAAATTTCTTTGCTAAGAGTATCAAATGGCTTCATTCTACCATCTGAGCTTTGCACAATAAGTCTAGAAAGCTTTTGTGTGTGCTCTTTGCTGATATTAGGCAAAAAGTCTTCAGCCTTTAATGAGCTAAAATTTAAACTTAAAAGCATAATGGCAATGATAGCAACAACCTTTTTACCACCTTTTGTTGATTCATTGTCTATTAACTTAGCTAGTTTTCTAAAACGGCTACCAGGATTTACAACATTTAACACAAAGCCAAGCCCAAGTAAAAAGTACCCGATATAAGTTGGTATCTTGCCTGGATCTTTATTGACAGAGAGAATGGTTCCTTTTTCGTCTGTATCGTATGAGCTTTGGAAGAATCTATAGCCATCATAGTCAAGTACATGATTCATATAAATTTTATAGTCAAGCCCTGACATGTTTGTATCATCTTTTACAATAACTTCACTTGAATAGCTCATAGGCGAATTTGAGCCAGGATATCTTTTAAGCTCAAAGTCTTTTAAGTATAGGCTAAACGGGAGTTTAACTTGCTGCGCACCCCATGAAGCGTTAAATTTTTGTCCAGCCACAGCCAAGCGTGAAGGCTCTGTTAGGTTATAAAAAATATGCATCTCTTTACTGTCGCCTTTATAATTTAATTCAGCTATCAAGGCGTTAAATTCGCTATCTTTTGTGCTAACTAGCTTCTTTGAGGCATGAACTGAAACTAATCTTGGAGCAAAATTTATATTTGAAATAGTATAAAGACTACCCATGCCAAATTCATTTACGCTACCAGCTTTTAACTCAGTTTTTGAACTATCACTCATTGTAAATTTTGAAAGATTAGTATTTGAAGTAACTGTGAAATTTCCGTCCACTAATTTAAAAAGTACATATTTTTTGCTCTCGTCTGGCTTAGCATTAAAGATAAAACTAATATCTGCAACCCTTGCTTCCTCTTCTTCTAACAAGAAAATTTCTTCACTTTCACTCTCGTTTGAAACCACAAATTCCACTACTGGTTGCCCATTTTTATCATCCACAAACTTATAACTTGCATTTGGCACAAATTCTTTAAATTTTAAATTAGCTTCATTATCTGCTATTTTTAGCTTTAGATCAAAACCTTTTTTTGCATCAGAAATTCCTAGTGGCAAAGCAGCGTTTATCTCTTCTTCATTATCGTTTAATGCGGTTAAATTTAAATAGGATATTTTTGTCGTAACGATATTTGACTGAGTTTTTTCTCTTATATGCATATCAGCCTCAAAGCCAAGGTATCTTGTTATACCAGCACCGATTAAGATAACGATAAAACCAAGGTGGAAGATAAGAGAAGGGAGTTTTTTTGGATCTATTAAGCTATATCTAAAGATATTATAGGTCAAATTTATGCCAAGAAGTAGTTGAATGAGCGCAAACCAGCTGGCACCATAAACATAGTACCATGCAGCTTCTGTACTAGTTTTACTTTCTATTATCGTAGCGACTCCGCTAGCTATGGCAAAGATTATCATCAAAATGATAGCTGAGCCCATACTTAAAAATAATGATTTTGGATTTAACATCTGCTTCCTTTTATTTATATTATGACAAAGCTATCAAAGTGAAACTTATCTTAAATAACTGCCTTGCTTTGTTTGAGTAGAGACTGGTTTGTTTTCATTTGCGTCTTGCTCAGCAAATGCATCTTTGCCTTTTAGATAGGCGAGAATCGCGCCAAGATCATTATTTGAAAGAATTTTAGCTTGGTTTTGCATTACATTTTTGCCGCTTCCGCCAAAACTTGAGTCACTTCTATAAGAGATGATACTATCTTCAATATCTTTAGCATCCATATTTTTTAGAGGTGTTGAACCAAATGGCCTTTTATCAGCATTCTCGCCATGACAGCTAGCACATTGCTTTTCGTAAAGCTCCTTACCTAAAGAAACACTATATCTACCCTTTCTATCAACGCCCAATTTTAAAATTCTATTATCTTTATAGCGTCTTGGATCTTCATCGACATAGATATTTACTTTTTCATTTCTATCATTAGCCTGCTTTTTTGCCATTTCTGCAAGTTCTTTACCAAACTCACCACGAGCTTCTATATAGTAGACTTGTGAAGCTGCAAAGGCATTTGCCACCAAAAAACACGCCAAAAAAGAAATTTTAATACTTTTCATAATTTTCCTTGAAATTTTGCTCTAAATTTAAAAATCCCGGATCAGATTGCTCCGACCCGGGATTATATCATAAGTTGATTAATGAGCTACGATTAGAATGAGTATTTAGCTTCAAATCTGAATTGATCTTCTTTGTTTTTAGCCTCATCAGCAAATTTTGAAGTTTTGAATGCATAGTATGAGCTAAATGTTAGCTTTTTGCTATACTCATATGCAAATCTTGGAGTAATCTCTTCAACTTTTTCTTTGCCATTTTCGCCAGCAGCTGCAGCGTGTTTAATGTGGCCTTTTATGTAATCAACACCAACTGTAAATTTATCAAATGTATATCCAGCTGTTCCATATACTAGGTTTGCTTTTCCATCAGCCCAAGTTGGATCAAGTGTAAGCTCACCAACATCTATTAGACTACCTTTATCTTCAAGAGCAAATGATGTTACACCTTTATTATCAACTTTCCAACCCATATAACCAGCTCTCAAATCAAAGCCAAATAGTGAAGCTGTAAGTTCGCCAGCATAGAAGTTACCATCATTATAGTTTGCAACGCCATTAGATTCATCTATACCTTTAGAAAGATGTGCTTTTGCACTTTTATCTACAGTAGTATTTATATAGTTAACTCTACCACCTAAGCTAACATCATCATTAATAGCAAAATTTGCTGAAACATCAGCTGCAAGTAGATCAGCTAGATTTGTTAGGCTAGCATACCATAGTTGGAAATTAATAGGATCATATGAGCCAGCTATACCAGCCGCATATAGATTACCAACATCATAAATATTTAAGTAACCAGTATTTACATATAGATCTCCATCACTCTCAACACTATCACCCTCAATTGCATCAAAAGCTAAAGCAGTAAGTGTTAGTCCTTCAATATCTTCATTTACCACTCTTACACCAGTAGCGATAGCATCATCTGTAAAGAATGAGCCAATCTCTTGTTTGCCAGCTGTTATAGTGGTGTTTCCAGCTTTATAACCAAGATAGAACTGATGAACTTCAAAGGCATTGGTTGTATTTGTTTTATCTGTACCAGTGCCTCTAGAGCCTTGATTGCCCTGAGTATTATCACCAGATTTATCAGTAGCGTTATATCTTAAACCAATAACACCAAAGAAGTTATCATCGATAGCAGCTTTAAAATTTGTTACTGCTTTAAATTGATGACCAGCTTTTGAGCCAGACTCTGATTTTGTATTAGAAAACTCACCGTGTTTTTTATCGTTTGTATATCTATATCTTGCAAATCCTGAAAGATCTACATTTTTTATAGCTTCTTCAAGTGGAGTAGCACTTGCTACACTTGAAAATGCACCTAAAGCAACCAAAGCGGCTAAACTAATTTTTGTTAGTTTCATTTTTTCTCCTTTTAAGGTTTTGTGTCGACGATTATAATCAATAAAATTTAACATGAAGCTTAAAATTTTTAATTTCAGTTACCGATCGTTTACCGTAATTAATCAAAAATAGATACAAGTTGATAATTTTAAATAAAACAAGGACAAAATTTTAAAGGAATAAAAAGAAAAAGGGGCTGTTGCTTTGCCCCTTAAAAGGAGTTCTAGTTTTGATTGCTGTTGAAATTATATAAGCAAGCAGTAAATCAACGGTAATTAAAAAGAAATTTTTTCCTCTTTTGGCACTTCGATATTTGTTTTTACATTTTTTCTTTTAATAATGACTTCATTTTGTGGCTTTTTTATACCATTATATAAGCCACGAGAGCCGCCCTCTTTTATAAGAAGCATATCTATAAGTTTATCTGCATAAAATGTTGCATAGACTAAGTCGCCTTTATCATAATAGTATCTATTTGCACAAAAATTTGCTTTATTGAGTTTGTGGTTTTTTGTATCGCTCGCCACTATTTCATAGCAGTATTTTGAATCTTTATAAGTAACCTCTTTTATAAAACCTTTGATTGAGCTTTTTACTGGTGTATTTTGCATGACCTGTCTTGGCTGTTTTCGCACTGGTGGGTTATCCTCAAAAAATGAGCAACCCAAAAACATGATAGCAGTTGCCAGTGGAAGTAAAATTTTAGCTTTCATCTCTTCTCCTTAGTGTAAAACGGCGAAGTATAACTTTTAAGATTAAATAAATTTTGTGGGAAATTAAAGGATCGTATCTAAATTTATATACACGATCATACAAATTTATCTTAGGCGAGCCTGCCTAAAATAGTTAAGCTGAAACATTTAAAACGTTACCGCCAAGCTCAGCGATCTTTTTATCAAGTGTCTCAAGAGTCTTTTCGATAGTTTTTTGTGAAATTTCAGGAAGCTCGCCTCCCCAAATTTTCTTCGCATCCTCAAAACCCTTTGCCACACCATCTCTACCAGCTTTTAGTTTTTCTATGTCATCACCTGCACCATTTAACACAAAGCTAGCTATCCTATCAGCCGTATTTGTGATACCAAAAAATCCATTCTCGCTAATAAGATCATTTGCCTCGTCACTACTTAGCTCGTTTAAAGATTTACCGTTATAGCCGATATTTACAAGATCAATGCCTGATAAAATTTCTGATAAATTTTTAGGCGCATTAAAGCTTAAGCCACCTTGAGCTAATAAATTTGAACTACTGCTTTTAACGATCTCTTTTTGATACTGCGAAAAGTAGCTATTTGAAATGTCTTTGGCTGTTAAATTTGTAATTTCAGACTCTTTTTTAGAGATATCCTTTTCATCTTTATGAAGTGAAATTTCTGATTTTACATTTTCTTTTATACTTGAACTATTATATGAGTTTGCGATTTGAGAAATTTTCATTTTGACTCCTTAAAATTTATAGAATCAATATCGCCAAAAAGTAGAATTTATTTAGATAAAGCGGGAAAACTCCCGCTAGTAGTTATTTGCTAAGTGTTGCGTTTAGCATCCAGATCGCTTTTTCAAATTTTGCGATTTGATCTTGTGCATACATTTGAGTTGTTGTATCGCCTTCTGCAAGCTCGTCAAGCTTTTTAAACTCGCCCAAAAGGTGTTTATAATCAGCCAAGACAATCTCTAAAACCTCTGTTGGAGTGTAAATTTCTTTTGGCTCGTGTTTGATATGAGTAACTTTTGCTAGCTCCTCAGCCTTGACGATAGGTCTGCCACCAAGCATAAGAGCTCTCTCAGCTGCATCGTCAAATATCTCACTCATATCTTCGTAAGCCTTTTCTGTGTATTCATGAACGCTAAAAAATTGAATACCTTTTACATTCCAATGAAGGTCGTGAAATTTAATATAAAGTGCATTTGCATCAGCCTGAATAACATTTAATTGTAAAATAACTTTTGACATTTTGTCTCCTTCTTTATTATAAATATGATGAAATTATATATAGCTAGAGTTAATCGGTGGTTAATCAAATAATAAATTTTATTATTTGATATAAAATTTGACTACAAAATAAATTTATCTTGTAGTCAAATATAGGATCACAAAATTTGTCTATTTTTTATAAGGCGTAGTTTTATAGCCTTGCTCGATCAAGCTACTCATACCTCCATCTAAATTTATTATCTTAAGATCCGAGCTATCTATCGCTGCGGCTGCTGCTGTACTTCTTCTGCCACTTCTACAAACAAGAGCAATAGGTTTTTTGACATCAACTGCCTTTGAAAGCTCCTCTAAAAATGCACTCTTATCGTTTGGATTAAAAGTTATAGTCTTTGCACCTGCGATAACGCCAGTCTCTTGCCACTCAGATGGAGTTCTTATATCGATAATTTGATCATATTTTTTGATCTCATCTGGGCTTATATTAACAGTTTTAACAGCAGCTGACAACATACAACAAACAGCTCCTAAAAGTAAAATTTTTTTCATCTACTCTCCTTAAATAAATTTTTGAAATGTTAGCACGGATTATTAAATATATAAAAATTTTTGTTGATAAAATTTATTAGTTTAGATAAAAATTAATAATATAACGTGTTGATAAAAAAGCTAAGCCCACTACGAATGCATATATAGATAAACCGACTAGATTGATGAAAAATACAGCTGCTTACCATTACACATTTTTATAAAAATTTTTCTTTGATTTTAGTGATCTTATTTGTATATCACTTATGATCTTATTTTTTAAAAGTTTATTCTTTCTATTTTTTCTTTTACTCTATTTGCTGATCAGCATAAGAATATTTTTTATAAATTGCTATATCTTATTATACGTTTTAGTATATTTTAAAAAACACTTGTTTGGATACTTTGTATTTTACAAAAATGATTGCTGATGGATGGTGTCCCCAACAGGGTTCGAACCTGTGGCCTTAGAATTAGGAATTCTACGCTCTATCCAGCTGAGCTATGAGGACAATTCATATATTTTGTAGATAAATTTTATCAGAATAATTAATTTTTAAAGGACAGATTACTCTGCCCTTCTTTGGTTAATTAGCCATTTCTCTTTTTAATGATCTCATCACTTACGTTTTTAGGAACTTCTTCGTAGTGATCAAATTCCATTGAATAAGTTGCACGGCCTTGAGTCATTGAACGAAGATCTGTTGAATAGCCAAACATTTGAGCTAATGGACAATAAGCTGCAATGATCTTTACACCATTTCTATCATCCATTGAATTTACTTGGCCACGGCGTTTGTTAAGGTCGCCTATAACATCACCCATATACTCTTCTGGAGTTTCTACTTCAACCTTCATCATAGGTTCAAGGATAACCGCACCTGCTTTTCTAGCACCCTCTTTAAAGCCCATTGAAGCAGCAAGTTTAAACGCCATTTCAGATGAGTCAACTTCATGGTAGCTACCATCAAATAGTGTAACTTTAACGTCTTCAACTGGGTAACCAGCAAGAACACCGCTTTGAAGTGCCTCTTTGCAACCTTTTTCAACAGCTGGAATATATTCTTTTGGAACAACACCACCTTTGATATCATTAACAAATTCAAATCCACTAGCAGCTGGAAGCGGCTCAATACGTAAAAATACGTGACCATATTGACCACGACCGCCTGATTGTTTAGCATATTTATACTCTTGCTCAACTGTCTTACGAATAGTCTCACGATAAGCAACTTGTGGTTGTCCAACTTCAGCATCTACTTTAAATTCACGGAGCATACGATCAACTATGATCTCCAAGTGAAGCTCACCCATACCACTAATGATAGTTTGTCCGCTCTCTTCGTCTGTGCTAACTCTAAAACTTGGATCTTCTTGAGCTAGTTTTTGAAGTGCTATTGCCATTTTTTCCTGGTCTGCTTTTGTTTTTGGCTCAACTGCAACACTAATAACTGGTTCTGGAAAGTCCATTCTTTCAAGGATAACTTTATCTTTCTCGCTAGCTAGAGTATCACCTGTTAGAGTATTTTTTAGACCAACAACAGCGCCGATCTCACCAGCAAAAAGCTCAGTAATCTCTTCACGTTTATTTGAGTGCATTTTTAGCAAACGACCGATTCTCTCTTTGCAGTCTTGAACTGTGTTGTAAGCATAGCTACCACTTTCAAGGCTTCCTCTATAAACACGGATAAATGTTAGCTGTCCAACAAATGGGTCAGTCATAATCTTAAACGCAAGAGCGGCAAATTCGCCATCATCTGTACTTTCAACAGTCACTTCAGCGCCATCTTCATAAACACCATTTATCGCTGCAATCTCATCTGGAGCTGGTAAATAATCAACAACAGCATCAAGTAGAGGTTGGATACCTTTGTTCTTAAACGCAGTTCCACAAAGCATAGGCGTGATAGTCATTCTCAAGCAGCCTGCTTTTATGCCTTTTTTAATCTCTTCTTCACTTAGCTCTTCACCAGCAAAAAATTTCTCCATCAAGCTATCATCTGTCTCTGAAACTGCTTCGATTAGTTTTGCACGGTATTCCTCTGCTTTTTCTTTAACTTCAGCTGGAATTTCTTCTTCAACATAGTCAGTTGGCTTTTTCTCATCATTCCAAACGTAAGCTTTCATTCTTACAAGGTCAACCACACCTCTAAAGTTATCCTCAGCACCTATAGGAATTTGAATAGGTATTGGGTTTGCTTTTAGTCTTTCTCTAATCTGCTCTTCAACTCTAAAGAAATTTGCACCAATTCTATCCATTTTATTAACAAAAACGATTCTTGGTACGTGATATTTATTTGCTTGCCTCCAAACAGTTTCTGATTGTGGTTGAACACCACCAACAGAACAAAATACTGAAACAGCACCATCAAGAACACGCATAGAACGCTCAACTTCGATAGTAAAGTCAACGTGTCCCGGAGTATCAATTAGGTTTATTTGATAACCCTTCCAAAATGCCGTAGTTGCAGCTGAAGTAATAGTAATACCACGCTCTTTTTCTTGTTCCATCCAGTCCATGGTAGCAGCACCATCATGAACCTCACCTATTTTATGGCTCATACCAGTAAAAAATAAAATTCTCTCACTAGTAGTTGTCTTTCCAGCATCAATGTGAGCCGCAATACCGATATTTCTTACCTTATGTAAAGGCGTTTTTCTCTCTGCCATATTAATTCTTTCTTACCAGCGGTAGTGAGCAAATGCTTTATTAGCTTCTGCCATCTTGTAAGTATCTTCCTTCTTCTTGAAAGATGCACCTTTTGAGTTTGCCGCATCTAAGAGCTCATTCGCTAGTTTATCTATCATAGTTCTTTCGCTTCTCTTTCTAGCGTAAGTTATAAGCCAGCGAATAGCAAGGGCTTGTTGGCGAGCTGGGCGAACCTCAACTGGCACTTGATAAGTAGCACCACCAACACGGCGTGATTTAACTTCTAAAATAGGTTTTACATTTTCAATAGCATCGTTAAAAATATCGATGCCTTTAACCTCAGCATTTTTCTTTTCTATGGCTTTAATGGCACCATACATTATCTCAGTAGCGACGCTTTTTTTTCCATCATACATAAGAGAATTAATAAATTTAGTGATTATTTTATTTCCGTAAATCGGATCAGGTAAGACTTCCCTTACAGGGGCTTTTCTTCTTCTCATTTTGATCTTTCCTTCAAATTTTTATGAAATTTTACTCAAACGTTTGCAAATTTTAGCAACGTCTGCGAACCTAAATTTTTACTTTTTTGTTGCAGCTGCAGCGCCAGCTTTAGGGCGTTTCGCACCATATTTAGAACGAGAAACTGTTCTTTTTGCAACACCAGCAGTATCAAGTGCACCACGAACGATGTGATATTTAACACCTGGTAAGTCTTTAACCCTACCACCGCGAACTAAAACGATACTGTGTTCTTGTAGGTTGTGACCTTCACCACCGATATAGCTGATGACTTCAAAACCGCTTGTTAGCCTGACTTTGGCAACTTTCCTCAAAGCTGAGTTTGGTTTTTTAGGAGTTGTAGTATAAACCCTAGTGCAAACTCCTCTTCTTTGAGGGCACTCTTTTAACGCTGGAGATTTTGACTTAACAGTCACTTTCTTGCGTTCTTTTCTGACCAATTGATTTATGGTTGGCACAATAATTCCTTTCAACTAAATTTATTAAAAAGACCTAATTTTATTTAAAATAAACTTAAATAACGGTTAATAAGTTAGACTTACTCATCTAATTCTTGATTTTATAAAAACTCTGCTGTCTTTATTTTGTATTAGTCTTGCTTGACAGCATATTTGCCACTACCTATCGAAAGAATACAAAGTGAAATAGCAATATAAAGGTAAATAAGTTCTGATTTAAAGCCATTAACTTCATTTAATGCAAATAAATTTGTAAATCCATAGTACGAGTATAAAATAGTAATACTAGTACCTAAAACTAGGATAGCACCTATCCTTGAATAAAAACCAATAATTAACATTATGGGTGCTAATACTTCTCCAAGATAAGAAAAATATGCTAAAAATTCAGGCAAACCAGCATTGACCAATATACCTTTTACCCCACTAAGTCCATGTAAAATTTTACCAAAACCATGCATAAAAAGGCAGATACCAAGTCCTAAACGTATAAACAAAAGTCCAAGATCAACATTTTTCATGAATTCTCCATGATGTGATTTAAAAATAAGGATTTTATTAGGTGATAGTTAATAGCTTGTAAATTTTTAATTGATTTAATTTTTTAAGGAGGTTAAGCCCCAAAAATAGGGGCTTAAAGTATTAGTTTTCTTTGATTTTTACTTTTTTATCTTTATAAAAACCAGTTCCGACTGGGATCATACGTCCAAGAATAACGTTCTCTTTTAGATCTTCAAGATAGTCAAATTTAGCAGCAATCGATGCTTCTGTTAAGACTTTAGTTGTCTCTTGGAACGATGCAGCAGAGATCACGCTATCACTTCCGATAGCTGCTCTTGTAACGCCTAACAAGATCGGCTCAGCAATAGCTGGCTCACCGCCCATGTTCATGATACGCTCGTTCTCTTCTTTAAATTTATTTCTTGAGACCATATCGCCAACTATGAAATTTGTATTTCCACTATCGACGATTTTGACTTGGCGAAGCATTTGAGAGACGATGATCTCGATATGTTTATCTGCGATCGCAACACCTTGGCGACGATAAACTTGTTGAATCTCGCTAATCAAATAGTAGTGAAGTGCTTTTTCGCCAAGAATTCTTAAAATATCATGGCTTGAGATTAGCCCATCAGTTAGTTTCTCGCCAGCATGGACAAATTCCCCATCTCTTACTTGGATCTGACGACTTTTCTCGATTAAATACTCAGCAGTTGTGCCATCTTCGGCTTGGATGATTATGCGCTCTTTTGAGCGAAGTGGTTTATCAAATCTAACCACGCCATCAATCTCTGCAACGATGGCTGTATTTTTAGGACGTCTTGCTTCAAATAGCTCACTTACTCTTGGAAGACCGCCGGTAATATCTTTTGACTTAGCAACAGCTTTTGGGGTCTTAGCCAAAATATCAGCCTGAGCTACTTCATCACCACTTGAGACAAAGATCGCAGTTTTTGGATCAAGCGGATACTTGATTAAATTTCCTTTTTTAGTAGCGATAATAATCGCAGGTTTTACACCGCTTGGTAAGTATTCATTGATAACAAGACGTCTTTGTCCAGTCGCCTCATCAGCTTGCTCAGTCGCACTATATCCTGGTTCAATATCTTCAAAGCTAACCACGCCAGCTTCTTCAGCAATAGTTGGAGTTGAGTATGGGTCCCACTCAGCAATAATCAACTTATCATCTTTTTCAGGTAACGAAACCACTGTCGCTCTCTCAACTGCATCATTATCAGAAACTTGAATGATAGAATTTCTTGGGATATAATGGCGAACCGCCTCACGTCCATCTTTATCAGAAACAACTACAAAGAAACCTTTTTCAGTTACTTTGTGACCTTTTTTGATATCTTTAACTCTATCAAGATAATCACCTTTTAATATGAAAAATTTAACCACGCCATTTGCGTCAGCTAAAATTTTACGAGTTACAGGATCTCCGTCTGAAATTTTAAGTTCACTAGCGTATGGGATACGATTTGGGATATTCCAACCCTCTTTTATGATCTCAACGATACTTTCATTCTCTTTTACCTTATCGCCACTTACATAAGGTATATACATCTTTCCTTCGATCTTTCCGCTAACACCAGCTAATTCATTTGGCTTAGCAAGATCATTTCTTCTAATTGTATATTTAACCTCTTCTTTTTTACCTTTTATCACGATATTTACATCTTCGTGGGCATATTCGATCTCTATTTTGCCGTCAATCGTTGATTTAATCTTTGGCTCAACAAGTAGTACAGCCGCGCTTCTTCTATTTGCAACGATCTTCTTATCGCCATTATCATAAGTATTAAGGTTATAATATCTGATGAATCCCTCTTTTTGGGCGATTACTTGACGATCTTGTTGCTCAGTAGAAGCCGTACCACCGATGTGGAATGTTCTTAGTGTTAGCTGTGTACCTGGCTCACCGATAGATTGGGCTGAAATGATACCAACTGCTTCACCTGGTTTTACAAGTTTGCCCTCACCCAAGTTTAAGCCGTAGCATTTTGCACAAACGCCTTTTGGTGCCTTGCACGTGATAGGTGTTCTAATGCTTACTGATTTTATACCAGCCTCAGTTATAGCTCTAGCTTTTTCTTCATCAAGTAGCGTGCCTTCGCTAAATAAAATTTCATTTGTTATAGGATCGATCACATCATCTGCTAAAACACGGCCTAATACTCTTTCTTCAAGGCTTTCTATTAGCTCGCCACTCTCTGTAATATCTGTAATTTCAACACCCTCGTGCGTACCGCAGTCATGCATTGTGACTTTAACATTTTGAGCAACATCGATTAGTTTTCTTGTTAAGTAACCGGCGTTAGCGGTTTTTAGCGCTGTATCTGCAAGACCTTTTCTAGCTCCGTGGGTTGAGTTGAAGTACTCCATTATGTTTAGACCTTCACGGAAGTTTGAAATGATAGGCGTTTCGATGATCGAACCATCAGGTTTTGCCATAAGACCACGCATACCAGCTAGCTGGCGAATTTGTGCTGCACTACCTCTCGCACCTGAGTCTGCCATCATATAAATCGAGTTAAATCCGCCCTTATCATTTTGGATAAGTTTCATCATCTCGCTTGCAACGCTGTTGTTTGTATCTGTCCAGATATCAATGATCTTGTTGTATCTCTCACTATCTGTTAAAAGACCAGCGCCGTATTGCTTTTGAATTTCTCGAACTTTTTTCTTAGCTTCGTCAATATATTTTTGCTTGCTATCAGGTACGATGATATCAGCAATAGAGATAGAAATTCCTGCTTTTGTTGCATATCTAAAGCCTAAATTTTTAAGCTTATCAAGGAAGTCAGCCGTTACTTCAAGACCGCCATTTCTATAAACATAATCAACCAAATTTGCAATGTCTTTTTTCTTCATGATCTTATTCCACATATTTTCAGGAACAAAATCAGGAAGTATGGCTCTTAAAATCAAGCGACCAGCTGTTGTAAAGATGATCTTGTTATCAACCATTGTTTTGATTTTAGCGTGAAGACCAAGAGTATTAGCCTCTTCAGCGATCATTACTTCATCAACGCTTGAGAAAATTTTATTTGCGCCTTTTTCGTCATTTCTCTCTAGGCTTAAATAATAAATTCCTAAAACCATATCTTGTGAAGGAACTGTGATAGCCTTACCGCTTGCAGGAAGCAAGATGTTCATTGAACTAAGCATCAAAATTTTGCACTCAGCGATAGCTTCCTGCGATAGTGGTACGTGAACAGCCATTTGGTCACCGTCAAAATCTGCGTTGAACGCCGCACAAACTAGTGGATGAAGCTGAATCGCCTTGCCCTCAACAAGCACTGGGTGAAACGCTTGGATGGAAAGCTTGTGAAGTGTCGGAGCACGGTTTAGCATAACTGGATAGTCTTTAACTACCTCTTCTAAGCACTCCCAAACCTCATTTGTCTTATCTTCTATCATCTTTTTAGCTTGCTTAACAGTTGTCGCATAGCCTTTTTCTTCAAGGCGAGCAAGCAAATGTGGTTTAAATAGCTCTAGAGCCATTTTCTTTGGAAGACCGCACTGATCCATCTTTAGCTTTGGACCAACGACGATAACAGAACGTCCAGAGAAGTCAACACGCTTACCTAGCAAATTCTGACGGAAGCGACCTTGCTTACCTTTGATGATCTCGCTTAGTGATTTTAGTGGGCGCTTATTTGCACCTTTTACTGCATTTGCTCTGCGGCCATTATCAAATAGCGCATCAACAGCTTCTTGAAGCATTCTCTTTTCATTTCTGATAATGATCTCAGGTGCATCAAGCTCAAGTAGACGTTTTAGACGGCTATTTCTGTTTATTACGCGGCGATATAGGTCATTTACGTCTGAAACAGCAAATTTACCACCATCAAGGCTGACTAGCGGTCTAAGATCAGGTGGAAGAACTGGCAAATTTGTTATCATCATCCACTCTGGACGGTTGCCTGAATTTAAAAAGCTCTCGATAACTTTTAGGCGTTTTACTATAGTCTTTTTCTTGGCCTCAGAATTTGTAGACTCCATCTCTTCTTTTAGTTGATTTAAAATTTCCATCAAATCAAGCTCGGCTAGCATATCATAGATGACCTCACCACCCATTCTAGCTGTAAAACCAGTCTCTTCGTATCTTGAAGCTAGGCTTTGATATTGTTCTTCATTTAAAACGTCGTATTTTTCAACTTTTTTAGAATTTTCATTGTCGTAATAAGCCTCACCAGCATTATCAACAATATATGCCTCATAGTAAAGTACGCGCTCAAGATCTTTCATCTTAATACCAAGAAGCGCACCAATACGGCTTGGCAAGAAATTTACATACCAGATGTGAGCCACTGGAGTTACAAGCTCGATGTGACCCATGCGAGAGCGGCGAACTTTAGATGTCGTTACTTCAACGCCGCACTTTTCACACTTAATGCCTTTATAACGCATCTTTTTATATTTGCCGCAAAGGCACTCGTAGTCACGGATCGGTCCAAAAATTTTCGCACAAAATAAGCCGTCACGCTCAGGTTTTAGCGTGCGGTAGTTGATAGTTTCTGGTTTTTTAACCTCACCATAACTCCAAGATTTTATCTTCTCAGGACTTGCTAAACGAAGTTGAAAAGCTTCAAAATCACGAGGTCTATGCTCTTCTTTTATCTCAACTGGTTTTAAATTAGTTAGTTTCATTTGTCTCATCCTCATCATATACTTCTACATCAAGAGCTAGTGATTTTAGCTCGTTTGTTAGAACAAAGAACGTCTCAGGGATACCAGTCTCAGGAACGTTTTCACCTCTTGTTAAAGCTTTGTAAGCAGAAAGTCTTCCCTCAACATCATCTGATTTTACAGTTAGCATCTCTCTTAGTGTATGAGCGGCACCATAAGCCTCAAGTGCCCAAACCTCCATCTCACCAAACCTTTGACCACCAAATAGCGCCTTACCACCGACTGGTTGTTGTGTAACAAGGCTGTATGGTCCAGTACTTCTTGCGTGAACTTTTTCATCAACCAAGTGGTGAAGTTTTAGCATATACATACAACCAACATTAACGCGTTCTCTTATCTTTGAGCCTGTGCGTCCGTCATATAGCTCAGTTTTACCGTCGCTATCTATCTTTGCCATCTCAAATAGTTTTGCAAATTCGTCAGCTTTAACACCTTCAAAAATCGGAGTTGCAAATCTTACGCCATTGCTCCAATCTTTTGCATATTCAAGAAGCTTCTCATCACTCATCTTACCAAGAGCTTTTTTAGCGTCCATTAGCTTAGCAACGCTTGCAATCTCTATCATCTTAGCTCTTAGCTCTTTTATCCACTCACCTTTTTTGGTCTCAAAAATTTCATTGATCTGCTCGCCTAAGCGGTAACCAACAAGACCAAGGTGGCTCTCTAAAATTTGACCGATGTTCATACGGCTTGGAACGCCTAGTGGGTTTAGCACGATATCAACGATCTGACCGCTTGGAAGATACGGCATATCGACTTCTCTAACTATATTTGAAACGATACCTTTGTTGCCGTGACGTCCAGCCATCTTATCGCCAACTTTTAGTTTGCGTTTTGTAGCTATATAAACTTTTACAAGTTTTACAACGCCACTTGGTAAAATGTCATCTTTTTCTAAAATTTCTATCTTAGCGTCGTGCTCTTCTTTGAGCTTTTTCTTCTCATTTTGGAAATAATTTTTTAGCTCATCATATTTCTTTTGGATATCTTTTGAAAAGCTTTTTACGATGGCATTTAGAGTAAATCTATTGATATTCTCAAAGTCAGCTTTATTGATCTTTGAGCCCTTTTTATACTCTTTTTTATTTACCTCTTGATCGCTCGCTAGTGGGTTTTTAGACAGAAGTGCTGTAACTTTTAGCATCTCTTCGCGGTCTAGCATAAGCAGTCTATCGTGGTGCTCTTTTTCTAAAAGCGTCTTCTCTTCTTCATAAGCTTTGTTCGTTCTACTATCTTTTTCATAGCCTTTTTTGGTGAAAATTTTAACATCAACAACAACGCCTTCCATTGAAGCTGAAGCATAGAGCGATTTATTTACAACATGGCCTGCTTTTTCACCAAAGATAGCACGAAGTAATCTCTCTTCTGGAGTTGGCTTAACTTCGCCTTTTGGAGATACTTTACCAACTAGAATCATGCCAGGTTTGATCTCTGTACCAATTTTTACAATACCACTTTCATCAAGGTGCATGAGCTCCTCTTCTTTGACGTTTGGTATATCTTTTGTTATCTCCTCAACGCCATCTTTTAACTCACGAGCCTCGATCTCTTTTTCATAAATATGAACACTTGTAAAAGCATCTTCACGTATCATTTTTTCGCTAATGACGATCGCGTCTTCGTAGTTGTAGCCATTCCAAGGCATAAATGCTATTAGTGCGTTTTTACCAATGGCTAGCTCGCCTTTTTCCATACTTGGACCGTCAGCAATTATTTGGCCAGCAACAATCTCATCACCTTTTTTAACTATCGGATGTTGAGAAAAAGTCGTATTTTGGTTTGTTCTTAAATTTTTCTCCAAAGAGTAATGATCGATATATGGACCAGCTTCGTCTTCGCCTAAAATGAATATATTTTTATTATCAACCTTTTCAACCACACCACTACGTTTTGCTTTTACGCTTTCCCATGCATCTCTTGCAATAACGCTTTCCATACCTGTTCCAACAATAGGAGCAGTTGAGCGAAGTAGTGGCACTGCCTGACGTTGCATGTTTGAACCCATGAGAGCACGGTTAGCATCATCATGCTCTAGGAATGGAATAAGTGAAGCCGCAACACCAGCTATCATACCAGAACAAAGGTCGATCAAAGCAACATCTTCTCTACGGGCAAGCATCATCTCGCCATCTTTTCTAACCTCAATCAAGTCCTCAACAATGTGTCCATTTTCATCAAGTTTAGTTGATGCTGGAGCTATAACATTGCCCTCTTCTTGAGTTGCGGTTAAGTAAACTATCTCATCAGTCACTTTGCCATCTACAACTTTTTTGTAAGGCGCTTCAACAAAGCCAAGATCATTCACTTTTGCATAGGTTGAAAGCGTATTGATAAGACCAATATTTTGACCTTCTGGAGTCTCAACCGGACAAATTCTGCCGTAGTGGGTTGGGTGAACGTCACGCACCTCGAAGCCAGCACGCTCTTTTACTAAGCCACCCTCGCCAAGCGCAGATAGACGGCGCTTGTGAGTAACTTCGCTAAGTGGGTTTGTCTGATCCATAAACTGGCTTAACTGTCCACCTGTGAAAAATTCCATAATTGTTGCAGTAATCATTTTTGGGTTAATGAGATCGTATGGCATAATTTCTTCGGTATTATTACTTAAGCTTGTAAATTTGTCGCGGATTGCCTTTTGCATCTTTACGAAACCAAGGTGAAGTTCGCTAGCAAGTAGCTCACCGATTGACCTTATACGGCGGTTGCCAAGGTGATCTCGGTCATCAATGTGACCTTGTCCGTTTTTAACCTTTATAAGATATTTCGCAGTTTTTATGATATCTTCGCTTGTTAGTAAAGTAACGTATTCTGGCACATCAAGAGAGAGCTTATGATTCATTTTCATACGACCAACTTTTGTTAAATCGTATCTCTCAGGGTTAAATAGCATATCATTTACAAAACTCTTTGCAGCCTCTTTAACAACTGGCTCTCCTGGTCTCATGACCTTATAAATTCTAATAGCCGCAAGATCATTTTCATCATCCACGCCCTCAGTTTGTTTTAAAACCTTAAGCATATCGTTGTCAGCTATGAAAGAATTTATAATCGCATCATCAACACCAGCAGCAGAGTTATTTATAATCTCAATACTTTCATGTTCAGCTAAAATTTTTGCAAGTTTATTCTCGTCAAGAGCAGATAGTGTATCATATAAAATTTCTCCACTCTCTGTATTTATTACAGGATTTGCCAAGTATCTACCGATAAGTGCTTCAACTGGGTATTCAACAAATTTTACGCCATCCTCGATCAACTTGTCAGCTTTTTTCTTAGTTAGACGTTTGCCTGCTTGGTGAAGAATTTCTCCATCTTCGTTTTTTATATCATATTCAACTCTTCCCAAATAATCTTCAGGATTAAAAAGAGTTAAGAATTTGTTATTTTTAATAATTAAATTTTGTATCGGATAAAACAACTTAATAATGTCTTGTTTTTTATATCCAAGCGCCCTAAATAATATAGTTACTGGTACTTTTCTACGTTTATTTATCCTAACATATAAAATATCTTTTGTGTCATATTCGAAATGTAGCCAAGAGCCACGATCAGGTATTATTTGAGCTGTATAAATTAATTTATTTGCAACAGTCGCGCTCTCTTCTTGTTTAAAAATAACACCTGGGCTTCTATGGAGTTGATTTACAACAACACGCTCAACACCATTTATAATAAATGAAATTCTATCAGTCATTAGTGGAATTTCGCGTATAAAAATTTCTTGTTCTTTTATATCTTTAACACCGACTTTATCACCTGTCTTATCATCTTTCTCATGAACGATAAGACGTATTTTCATCTTTAAATTTACAGAGTATGTAAGACCTCTTTCTATACACTCTCTGATCGTATATTTTGGTTTTCCAATTTCTGAGCCAACATATTCTAAAGTCAAACGATTTTGCGGATCATGTATTGGAAAGATTGATTTGAAAACTTTTTCTATACCGCTTTCTGTTTGATTGTTATTTAGATTTAAAAAATTATCAAAGCTCTTTTTTTGTAGTTGTAGTAGGTTCGGAACGTCTATCTCCTTAACGACATTAGAGAAGTCAACCCTAAGACGATTTCCTGAGTATAAGCTATTTAACATTGCATCTACCTCGTGGTAATTTTGAAAGAAAAGTATAGCCTTTTAACAAGGCATCTAAAATTTAAAAAAGAGAGAGCCTGTGCCCTCTCTTGAAATATTAAGCTCAAATAATAAAAAATTATTTAAGTTCAACCTTAGCACCAGCTTCTTCAAGCTCTTTTTTAGCTGCCTCAGCCTCATCTTTGCTAACACCTTCTTTAAGAACAGATGGTGTTCCCTCAACTGCGTCTTTAGCTTCTTTAAGACCAAGACCAGTAAGCGCTCTAACAACTTTAATAACATTAATTTTCTTATCACCAGAATCAACCAAGACAATGTTAAATTCTGTTTTTTCCTCTGCTGCAGCTACTGCACCGCCTGCTGCAACAGCACCACCAGCTACCATTACAGGAGCTGCGCTAACACCAAATTTCTCTTCGAACTCTTTTACAAGTTCGCTAAGTTCAAGTACAGAAAGATTAGATATAAACTCTAATACATCTTCTTTAGTAATTGCCATTTTTAATCCTTATTATTTTTTTAATTTAAATTAAGCTGATTGTTCTTTTTTCTCTTTAAGCGCATTCAAACCAATTGTAAAATTTTGAATTGGTGCATTCCAAACTTGTAAAAGCATCGCAATAAGCTCATCACGGCTAGGCATTTTAGATAGAGCTTTAACTTTATCAACACTAGCAACTTCACCATCAATATAAGCTGTTTTTATTTTGAAAAGATCAGCATTAGACTCTTCAAATTTTGCGGCTACTTTAGTTACTGCTAATTGATCTTCACTCCAAAGATAAATATTTGTATCTTTGAGTTCCATCCCGACTTTATCAGAATTTTTAAGAGCAATATTTGCAAGAGTATTTTTAATAACCTGAACTTTTACATTTTGTTCTTTAGCAGAATTTCTTAAAACTTCAAGTTTCTTTACTGAAAGACCACGATAGTCACAAACTACAATAGCTTCAGCAGTTTTAAATTCACTCTCTAATTTTGCAACAACTTCAGTTTTTTCGTTACGTGTCACTTTTTCTCCTTTCCGACCGGTAATTTCAAGCAGAGCGGGTCGAATCAATTAAGCCCAATGGCCTCGGCTATCTCCAATCTAAGATATAAATTTTAATTTTTGGTTTTATTTTAAGTCCATAACTTCTTGAGTATCAAGAGCTATAGATGGGCTCATTGTCAAAGACAACGAAGCATTTTTAACATATCTACCCTTTGCAGTTGCAGGCTTATGTTTATTGATCGCTTTAATAAATGTTGAAATATTTTCATTTAATTGTTCTTTAGTAAAATTAACTTTACCAAGGCCTGCATGTATATTTCCTTGCTTATCAACACGGAAATTTACTTGACCACTTTTTGCATTATTAACAGCTTGTGCAACATCCATTGTGACTGTACCAGTTTTTGGATTTGGCATTAATCCTTTTGGTCCCAAAATTCTACCGACCTTACCTACAAGACCCATTAAGTTTGGAGTAGCTATAAGAACATCAAAATTCATTATACCTTTTTGTATATCTTCAACTAAACCATCTGCGCCAATAATATCAGCACCAGCTGCTTTTGCCTCATCAGCTTTAGCATCTTTAGCAATAACAGCAACTCTTACAGTTTTACCTGTACCAGCTGGCAAAACTACTGAACCACGAACCATTTGATCAGCATGTCTTGGATCAACATTTAATTTTAATGCAATCTCAACTGTTTCATTAAATTTAGCAGAAGCTAGAGCTTTGACCGTATCAATAGCCTCACTAAGGTTATAAATTTTATCTTGCTCTACTTTTTTGAGCAATTCTTGAAATCTCTTACTAGTTTTTCCCATAAATTTCTCCGCATATATATTGCTTCCGTCTTTTGCTAATCAACCTGACGGTAAAGGTTTTAGTCTATTACTTCGACACCCATTGATCGAGCTGAACCAGCAATAATCTTGGCTGCTTGCTCTTTATCATTTGTATTTAAATCAACAAGTTTTTTCTCAACTATTTCTAAAACTTGAGCTTTTGTTAGTTTGCCTACTTTATTTTTTAAAGGATTATCAGTTCCTTTTGTTATACCTGCAGCCTTTTTAATAAGATCTGTAGCAGGAGGCTGTTTTGTGATAAATGTAAAACTTTTATCAGCATAAACAGTTATAACAACTGGAATATTAAACCCAACCATGTCTTTTGTTCTCTCATTAAAGGCTTTACAAAATTCCATAATATTAACACCTTTTTGTCCAAGAGCTGGACCAACTGGTGGACTAGGATTTGCTTTTGTTGCAGCAATTTGTAATTTTATTTCACCTATAACTTTTTTAGCCATTTCTTGCTCCTTAAATTATCTTCTCAACTTGTGAATACAAAATATCAACAGGGGTACTTCTACCAAAAATAGAAACATTAAGTCTAAGCTTGCCATGTATCATGTCATATTCTTCAACAATACCTGTAAAGTTAGCAAAAGGACCTTCTGTTATACGAACACTCTCACCATCCTCAAAGAATATCTTAGGTTTTGGTGCAGCCCTTTTTTGAACTTTTTCCAAAATAGTATTTATATCTTTTTCAGATAATGGCGTAGGTTTTTTGGCCTCACCAATAAAACGTCCAACTTTTGGTAAAGATTGAATCCTGTGCCAAAGAGCCGTATCAAGATCTAAGCACGCAAAAGCATAACCTGGGTAAAGAGTCCTTTCGTTGATTTTTTGCTTACCATTTTTTATTTCTATTACGTCTTCTGTAGGAACTATAATTTCTTTTAGTTGATCTTCTATTCCATGATCTTTTACTAAGTTTTCAATTCCTCTCTTTACTGCCATTTCGCTTCCAGCGTAAGTCTGTATAGCATACCATTTATGTGACATTACTTCTTCCCTTATATCATATAACTTTAGATAAAACAAAGGACATAATAACATCAACAAGAGCTAAAAAAAGTGATACAACAGCAACTACGATAAAAACTGCAAAAAAAGCATTTCTAATTTGTTCTTTTGTAGGATAGATAACCTTCATTATTTCCAATTTAGAAAGCCTAATATAATTTATAATTTTTTCCATAATCTTAACCTTAGTCGTGGCAGGGCAAGAGGGATTCGAACCCCCAACCATTGGATTTGGAATCCAGCGCTCTACCGTTGGAGCTATTGCCCTAATAGCTTCTTAATTAACTTTTTAATTTAACTTCTTTATGAATAGTATGTTTTTTTAATCTTGGGCAATACTTTTTAAGTTCAACTTTATCCGTAGTAGTTTTACTATTTTTAGTTGTTGTATAATTTATATCACCACTTTCGGAGCATTTTAAACCAATTTTAATTCTCATATAAGTCCTTATTAAGATATCAAAGGGATATCCTCCCTTTGATAAAATTTTATAAATTAACCAAGTATTTTTGAAACAACACCTGAACCAACAGTCCTACCACCTTCACGGATAGCGAAACGAGTGCCTTCCTCAAGTGCTACTGGAGCAATCAATTCAACAGAAATTCTTACATTATCACCTGGCATAACCATCTCTGTTCCTTCTGGAAGCGTAATTGAACCAGTAACATCAGTTGTTCTTACGTAGAATTGTGGTCTATAGTTATTAAAGAAAGGAGTATGGCGACCACCTTCTTCTTTTGTCAAGATATAGACTTCGCCTTCAAATTTTGTATGAGGAGTAATTGATTTAGGTTTGCAAAGAACCATACCACGCTCAACATCCTCTTTCTTGGTACCACGAAGAAGAACACCGACGTTATCACCAGCTTCACCTTGATCCATCTCTTTTCTAAACATTTCAACACCAGTAACTGTTGTTGTTTGAGTTGGTTTAATACCAACAATTTCAATTGTATCACCAACTTTTATAACACCTTTTTCGATTCTACCAGTTACAACTGTACCACGACCTGAAATCGAAAAAACATCTTCGATTGGCATAAGAAGATCTTTATCTGTTGCACGAACTGGAGTTGGGATATAGCTATCAACTGCATCCATTAATTCCATAATTTTTGCTGACCATTCGCCATCTTGACCAGCTTTTGCCTCTTCAAGGGCTTTAAGTGCTGAACCAGAAACAATAGGTGTATCATCACCTGGGAAATTATACTCATTAAGCAATTCGCGGATTTCCATTTCAACCAATTCAAGTAGCTCAGCATCATCAACCATATCAGCTTTATTCATAAAAACAACAATGTATGGAACACCAACTTGGCGTGATAACAAAATATGCTCTCTAGTTTGTGGCATTGGGCCATCAGCTGCAGAAACAACCAGAATAGCTCCATCCATTTGCGCAGCACCTGTAATCATATTTTTTACATAGTCGGCGTGACCAGGGCAGTCAACGTGGGCATAGTGGCGTTTCTCTGTCTCGTACTCAATATGTGAAGTAGCAATTGTAATACCACGCTCTTTTTCTTCTGGAGCATTATCAATATTATCATAATCTTTTAGCTCAGCAAGTCCTTTGCGTGAAAGAACAGCAGATATTGCAGCTGTTAATGTAGTTTTACCATGATCTACGTGACCAATAGTACCTATGTTTACGTGCGGCTTGTTACGTGAAAATTTTTCTTTAGCCATCTTTTCCTCCGTATGTGATATATGTCTTTTTCTTACTAAATTTGTATAATCATAATAAAATCATATTAACCAGTGGAGCTCATAGCGGGACTTGAACCCGCGACCTCTTCCTTACCAAGGAAGTGCTCTACCTCTGAGCCATATGAGCGAAAAACGCTTGGCAGAGATGATTCCAATTAAATAATACAAACAACTAAAAATTTTGAAAATAAAGTAAGGAATAACTGTGTTTAGTAAAATCTAGATACAGCTCCCAGTTTATTTTCCGAAATTTTGGAGCGGGAAACGGGGCTCGAACCCGCGACCCTCAGCTTGGAAGGCTGATGCTCTAGCCAACTGAGCTACTCCCGCATAACAATGGTGGTGAGACGTGGATTCGAACCACGGAAGACATAGTCAGCAGATTTACAGTCTGCCCTCGTTGGCCGCTTGAGTATCTCACCTTAAACATTAATAAACTATTTTGGTATTTTCTGGTCAAACACTGTTACAAAAATGGAGCTGGTGAACGGACTTGAACCGCCGACCCACTGCTTACAAGGCAGTAGCTCTACCAACTGAGCTACACCAGCACCTATTTTGTGAAGTGGCAATTATATATCAAAACAAGGTAAAAGTCAAGGGAAATTTAAAAAATTTTCATAAAAATTAAAATCATAAAATATAGCCATTTAAGAATACAAATTTTTATTACATTTAAATCCGTAATGCATCATTAAGTATTTATGAAATATGTATAATTTTTATGGTTTTATTTTTTTTAAAAGCTAAAATTTCTATAATTACAAAAAATATATAAGGACTTAATATGCAATTTTTACCTTGGGCGATAATTTTATTACTAATTTACGTAATTTATTTTCTAATGATACGTTATGAGAAAAGAATATCGACTCTTAGCAAATTAATTGAACAAAATAGTGATGGCATTAAAGAAAATAGGGATTTGATTGGACAAAATAGATCACTTATTGAAAAAAACAAACACGATATCGAAAAAAATACAAAAGACATCATAACAAATGTTGAAAAAGTAGATATCGATTTGGAAGACTAAAGTTTCTGATTTCTTATCTCGGCTATTAATAAATTTGCTAGAATTTTTTATTTAAGATTTTAGCAAATCATTTTTTATTTGAAAATTTTATATTTATTGTATTCTTCAGCTAGTAAAAGTTATGTATATATTTCTTATGGGTGCATGTATAAAAAATTTATAGTTTTTGAAGAAGAGTCTTAAATTTCTCACAAAAATAAATCAAGATTTTATGCGTCAAGTTGCTTCATTAAAAGCACAAGCCCTATTCTATCCTTTACATTTAGCTTACTATAAATCGAGCTTGTATGTGCTTTGACTGTTCTTAGTGTAATACCTGTTTTTTCTGAAATTTCATTATTTGTTAGACCCTGATAGATTAAATCTGCAATTTCTCTTTCCCTTGAACTAAGCTCAGAGAGGTCGGTCCTTTTATCTGCCTTTTCACTTTCACTATTAATATATGAGCCGGTTAGCTCACTAATCATTGCCTGAACGAATTCTTGGTAAAGCCATATATTTCCATTAAAAATAGCTTCAAAAGCATCTTCAAAGTGAGCCTTTCTCATGTGAGAATTTGCATAGCCCTTGATTCCAAGCGTAAGTAGATGCTTGCCTTCGTTTATCGTTGGCCTATTTGAGAGAATGAGTATTTTTATATTTGGGGAATTTTCAATTATATTTTTTATAACATCATCAATATTATCTTTAAAAACATCAATATCAATGCCTATAATATCAACATCATCATTTATATGAGAAAAAAACTCTTTTCTATTATGTATAAATTTCACATCGCTATTGCCAGTAAAATAGCTTCTCCAAATATTGTTTAATGCACTATTTTGTGTAAATAAAATAACTTGCATTACCTTTCCTTGGATTATTTATATGATTCTTTCATAAATTTTTTTATTATTTATAAAAAATTCTATATGACGACTTTCGCCATTTTTGTGTATCTTGTAATCTATTGATGAGAAAAATTTAGTAACCACTGAGGATTTTTCTTCTAAAAAAATAGTCATTTCAAAAAAATCTTGTGATATAGCATATTTATAAGGGGTATTTAAATTTAAAATTCCAGGATCAAAGTCAAATTTGTCCAAACTCTGGTCAAAGCCTTTTATTAAAATTTTAATGCTCCTTACTATATCATCTTGAATTTTTATATTTTCAAATAGTTTTTTATGCCTACTAGCAACATCTACTAATTGTAAAAATTCTATTTCACAATCACTAAATTCAAATCGTTCAATTTCATCATTAACTATATCGCAGCAATGATCATCTTTTATGAGATAGAAATTTTGTAAATTTTGAAATTTTTCAATCTCATATTCACCAAATTTCTTATCATAAAAAGCGATCTTGCCCATTACCTCTCCGTTAAGGCATTTTGCTTTGCCTTTAAAATAGGCTTTAATAAATAATCAAGTATTGTCTTTTTACCGGTAATGATATCAGCTGAAACTATCATACCAACTTTTATTCTAAGTGGCTTTTCTTCGCTACCAAGATAATTTTTCTCAGTTTCTATCCTGACCAAATAATAGCTCTCACCAGTTTTTTCATTAGTCTCCGTATCAGCACTAATCTGCGTTACCTTGCCTTTTAAACCACCGTAAATACTAAAATCATAGGCCGTAAATTTAACCATCGTATCAAGCCCAGGCCTCAAAAACGCAACATCGGCTGGTTTTACTTTTACTTCGGCAACCAGTTTATCCTCAAGAGGAACTATCTCAGCAATATTTTCACCAGGCTTGATAACTCCTGATACGGTATGAACCATCATCTTACTAACGATACCATTTACTGGAGATCTTACATATGTTCTTTCCACTCTATCGCTTAGGCTAATTTGTGATTCATTTATCCTTGCGATCTCTGCTGAAACTTCATTTAGCTCTTTTTTTGCATTGTTTTTAAAAGCAAGTTTTGCTTCTTCGATCTTATTTTTCGCTTCTTTTATAGTTGATTCAACTCTTGGTACGGCAAGAACGGCTGCATCAAGCTCACCTCTTAGATCATTTACGCGCCTTTGAAGCTGAATGTATTCGACCTCACTAACAAGACCTTTTTTAAAGATTGGCTCCATAATGGCCTTTTCTTTTAGAACAAGGTTATAGCTATTCTGAGTTTGAGAAATTTTATTTTTTAGTTCGACCAATTCACTCTGGCGTTGATGAATTTGCTCTGTTAAAATTCCTATCTGTTCATTTAGGTGATCAATATTTGAATTATGTAAACTTAGCTCATATCTTATGGCCTTGCTATTGTTTGCATCTCTAGCTTCGTCATAGTCAAATTCCTTATCATTCGCCTCAGCATCAAGTCTCATAAATTTTGCTTGAAGTTCGTCAAGTCTTAGTTTTGACTCACCATAACTACTCGTAAAATTTTTATTATCTAACCTTATTAGAATTTGATCTTTCTTGACTTCATCGCCCTCTTTTACAAAAATTTGATCGACTATACCGCCTTCAAGATTTTGTATCGCTTGGTTTTTTCCAGACGGGATGATCTTACCACTACCTCTTGTGATCTCATCTATTTGTGCCCAAGAGGCCCAAATAAGAAGCCAAAACATAGTTATAGCAACTGTATAGAGTATCTTTTTAGATGTTGATGGGGCTTTAGCCAAAACAGCCTCAGAAAGACTTGACATAAATTTCAAATCATAAGCATCATAATTTTTTGTTTGAAGATTAGACTTTATATCATCTACGCTATTTAAAATTTTATTACTAGCTTCCTCTTGTTCTTTTATGCTATTTTCGGAAATTAATCTTTTTTCATTTTTTGGATTTTCATTTTGTTTATTCTTGATATCTTCTTGCATGATCACTTCCCACTAAGTCTTGCTAAAACTTCATCTCTTGGTCCGTCCAATAAAATTTTGCCATTGTCCATAACTATAAGTCTATCAACAAGATCTAGCATCGACGTCCTATGTGTAACAAGTAGCATCGTTTTATTTGCTGTATTTGTCTTTAAATTTATTTTTAACTTATTTTCAACTGTATTATCAAGAGAATTTGTTGGCTCATCAAGCAAAACAATAGGACTATCTAGCAAAAATGCCCTAGCCACAGCTATGCTTTGACGCTGCCCACCACTTATGCCATCGCCTCTTTCAAAAACTGGCATATCAAATCCAAGCGGATGAGCATTTACATATTCATCAACTCCGCTTACTTTAGCTGCTTTTATAATCTGAATATCATCAACATATGGTGCTTTTTGAACAATATTTTCTCTAACCGTTCCTTTAAAAAGCACAACATCTTGCGGAACATAGCCAATGTTTCGCCTAAGATCGGCTGGATCGATTTGATTAATATCAATACCATCGATTAGCACTGAGCCTTCAGTTGGTGAGTAAAGTCCCAAAATGAGCTTTTGTAAAGTAGTTTTTCCAGAGCCATTTTTGCCTATAATGCCAACTTTTTCACCTGGCTGAATAACAAAATTTATCCTATCAAGCGAACCTTTTGTGGTATCTGGATATGTAAAGCTTACATTCTTAAACTCGATCTTTCCATCAAAAGAATTTCTTCTAACAAATTTTTTACCTTCTGGCCTTTCAACAGGCATCTGCATAATCTTACTAAGACTTTGATAGGCTGTTTTTGTCTGCTCAAAATTTGCAGCCAGCGAAGCTACCTGCCCCATAGGAGCGATAGCGCGAGAGCTAAGCATAACCGCGGCGATAAGACCGCCCATTGTAAGATGTGTATCTTGTATCATATAGACACCAAGAACGATGATAGCAATAGTATTTAATTGCACTAAAAAAGATGTAACAGTCGTTATCGAAGTTGTGATAATTTTTGATTTAATGCTTCTATTTGCTATCTCACCAGTTGCCTCTTCCCAGTTCCATTGTATATGCCCACTAGCACCAAGAGTTTTGATAGTCTCAAGACTACTAAGACTCTCTATTAAAATTCCATTTTTTATAGCCGAAGCCTCAAATGTACTTTTAATAGCATTTTGAAGTGGATCTTTTATAAAAAATGTATAGCATAAAATAGCTATCATGATAACAATTGGTACAAGTACGATATAGCTTCCTATAAAATAAGTAACTATCAAGAAAATGATCGCAAATGGAAGATCGACAATGGCTGCCAATGAGGCTGATGAGAAGAAATTTCTAACCGTATCAAACTCTTTTAGATTACTAGCGAAAGAACCAACAGATTTTGGTTTATTGCTAAATTTCATATCCATAACACGCTCAAATAAAATAGAACTCATTATGATATCGCTCTTTTTGCCGGCAATCTCAAGAAAATATGATCTTACAAATTTTAAAAAAAGATCTATGCCATAAACTACACTTACGCCAAGTGCCAAGACCCAAAGTGTCTCAACCGCATTATTTGGCACAACTCGGTCATATACGTTCATCGTAAAAAGTGGGCTAGCAAGAACAAATAAATTTATAATAAAACTTGCAAGAACAACATCAAAATAAATCTTTTTTGAACGTTTTAGAGTTCCCCAAAACCAGTGGTCATTGCCCGCATCAATTAGCTTTGTTGAGCTAGTATCCTCTGGAATAAACTCGCGCTTTAGATAGTATGCATAGCCTAAATATTCTTCTTTTAATTTACTTATTTCTATCGTACTAGTACCAGTTGAAAGTTCTGGCGTTATGATATTTGCTGTCTTTTTATCTTTACTAAAAGATTGCAAGATGCAAGCTTTTTTGCCTCTAAGCATTAAAATGCAAGGTAAAACTAAAGGAGAGATTTGCTCAAGATCTTTTCTTACGAGGGTAGAAGCAAAGCCAGCACGAGAAGCAGCACGAGAAAATAAAGACCTTGAGCTTTTAAGTGAAAAAAGCTCAATCTCATCGCCATCTTTTACTGGCAAGCCAATAGTTAAAGCATCGGCACTGTATGGATTATTATGAAGCTTGGTAAAAATAACCAAACATTGAAGCAGTTCATCTTTTATCTTATCACTATGCATCTATCATCCAATGTTCTTAATTTCATCTATATAAATTCCTTGCATATTTTTAATGCCAAGATCGATTAACTTTTTCTTCTGCTCTTCGCCTTCAACGCCGATTGCTATCAAAATAATGTCTTTTGAGCTTAAAACAACATCAAGTGATTGTTTTGTGTTTACTCCTGACTTATCACTTAAGAAGTCAATCAAGACATTTGACTGAATTTTTACATAATCAGGGTTAAATTCTTTTAGTTTCTCAATACCTTTTGCGTTAAGCTCGAAGTGGTCAAAACCAAATCCAAAGCCAAGTTCTTTTAATTTTTTAGTAAGCTTAACTATACTTTCTATGCTAATATCGTCTTTATTTGGAATTTCTATATAGTTTTTATATTTTGAAATTTGACTTATCTTTTTAAGTGTAGCTTCAAGTTTTGAAAAATTTTCATCTGAGTTTAATATCTCTTTTCCCAAATTTATAGCTAAGTTGCCACTTGGCAAGATATTTTCCGGTAAAATTCTGGCTACCCTATTTAAGATATGAAGATCAAGCATCGCACCTAAATTTAGCTCATTTACCATCGGCATGAAATATGAGGCCATACGCCATACACCATCTTTATCAACAAGCCTCAAATAAAGCTCATACTGTTCAAAATTTGAATTAAGATCAATCACCTTTTGAGCTGCGAATTTAAATTCATCATCTTTTATTGAGTCAAAAATAAGCTCTTTATACTTCTCTTTACCAATCACTAAAGTATTTTGATTTTCATTAAATACCTTGTATGTAAAGCTTCCAGCAAGTCTTGAGCTAGCCAATGTAACGTCAGCTGAAGTAAGAAGTGTCTTGATATCAGTATTTGGTGAATACTCAACTATCGCAGCATTTACTGGATACTCGCTATCATTTAGCGCAAAATTTGCATAAAGCTTTTTAAACTCGTTCATAATTTCATCACATAGAGCCAAGAAATTTGATGAATTTCTACCATACGAAAGTACAATGAAATCATTATCGTTAAGCCTTGCAACAATCGCATTTTTATCATTATGGATTGATTTTTCTTGTAAAATTTGAGCTATTTTCATTATAACGCTTTGCCATTTTTCAAAGCCAAGCGTACTTTTTAAATTTATTAGATCTTTAAAACTAACAAGTAAAGCAACACCACTTGAATATTCTTCACTTGCTAGATACTCACTAAATTTAGTTTGAAAAAATCTTCTGTTATTAGCACCGCTCATTGTATCTTTATATAAAAGTTCTTGATACTTACTAAGTGTGGCTGCCTCTCTCTCAAAAATGTCTTTTACTTTACTAACCATAGAGTTCATAGCTAGAACCATTTTTTTAAGATCAGCTGTAAATGGAATTCTTTTCTGAATAATAAATTTATTATCAAGTATGGCCTCAGCCTGATCTTGAACCTTCATAAGCGGTCTAAAAATAGCTTTTAGAGCGAAATATGCCACCACGAGAGTGACAATTATCATTAGAAGAAGAAAATTAAAAATATTTTTTGAGTTAGTATAAAGCTCATTATAGGCAAGTGCGGTGCTGCCTTGAACATAAAGCGTGCCAAATTTTGCCCAGCCAGTCATAATCTCGCTATCTGCTATTGGTGCTTCAAACTTGGCTATTTTGTAAAACCACTCAGGAATATCTTTAACAACAGTTTGTTGAGAATTTTCAATAAGAACCTTGCCATCAACATCTTCAAGCTTGATAAGCTTGTATCTACCGCTGTCAAACATAGAATTTATCATTGTTTGAGCCAAGGACATGTCATCTGGATCGATAATAGGCTTTAAAGCAAGTCCAAGCGAATTTGCTGTATGCCTTGCGTTTTCACCAAGCTGGTCATTAATATATCCATTTAGGCTCTTAAAATTTAAGTAGCCAACAGCCATAAAAATCATGATACCAAAAGTTATCACGGCGATCATAATTTGTTTAAATAGCGTCATAAATCCTCTTTTCCTATCCTATCTATTAGTTCCATCCACTTAGGATTTTGTTTTTTATTTCCACCTGGTATTGCTTGACCAAGACCTTCTTGTTTTGCCAAGTATAGTGAATCACCATTAAAACTATAAACTGGAACAAGGTCCGTTCTTTGAGTTGCGATTTTTATTTTACCATTTATGTTATCTAAAATTAATGGAATAGATTTTGGTGTATCATAGTATGCTAAAACCATATGAGCTTGATTGTATCTTAAGGCTTTAACATATGTGAAGTATAATTTTTGAGTTGGAATTCCTAGCTGCTTTAGTGTAAAATATTTTGCGATAACGTAGTCTTCGCAGTCACCAGCACCTTTTCCTATAAATTCCATTCTAGTAGCCCAATAATCCTTTTTGTGCCAAAGCTGCATATCATCAACCCATCTAAAAGAGTTAAAAAAGTCATTTACTTTTATTAATTTCTCTTGTTCAGTTGCATCTTGCAATGAAGTCATTAAAGAATTTAGAGCAGAAGCCCTTCTTCTTGCATCTTCTCCATAAATTTTAGCTACCTTTGCTATAGTTGTTGATTTTATAAAATCTCCAATAGCACTTGCTAATAATAAAAAAAGGACGCTTACAATAAGCGTCCAAAAATTTGTCTTGACCCTCATGGTCATTACTTTTTACATTTTTATCTTAAATCGTTTTGAATGCTGCAAGCACCTTGAATGTATCTCTTTGCAAAACCTGGCTCAAAGCTATCTGAGATCATTCCCATATTATCTAACAGTCTGTATTTTGCATAAGATAGTGCCGTCTCAGTTGTAGCGATCTCTTTTAATGCAGAGTTATATTCATTTTCAGCATCAAGCAAGTTTATAAGATCGCGACGACCGATTCTAAATTCATCCTGATAAGCGTCAAGTGTAGCTTTAGCATATTCAACGTGTTGATTTAAGTATCCCATTTTTTCTTGGTTAAGAACATAATTTTGCCATGAAAATTCCAAAGATTCTTTAAGCTCTCTTACAAGATTATCCAAAGTTTGTTGCTCTTGTTGAACGGCAAGCTGGCTTTTTTCTTTATCTAGTTTATCATTACCTTTATTGTAAAGGTTATAGTTTAGTCTTAAAAGTGCGTCAAATGTTTGTTCTTCATAATTGTCATATAAAACATTTGAATGATCATACGCGCCAGATACAACAAGATCTAGTTTTGGCAAGAATGGCGCATTTTTCTCTTTTACAACTGACTCTGCCATAGCAATATTTGATTTTTGAACTAAAAGTGATGGGTTGCAGAGAATAGCTTTGTTATAAACAGCTTCTTTTGTGCTAGGTAAAGGAAGGCTAAACTCAGGCATCACTAAATTTTTAGCTGCAACTTTTTTTCCATATAATTTCTCAAATGTAGAAAGCGCATCTTCATAGTTATTTTTAGCAGCTGTATAGTTTGATTGAGCTAAAGTATAGCGTGATCCAGCTTGTCTCTCTTCAGAAGCTACACCATAACCTGATCTTGCTCTATCTTTAATTTGGCTATAAATCTCCTCATGACTCTTTACGTTTTCTTCTTCAATGTCTAAAATTCTCTTAGTTTGAAGAACTTGCAAGTAAGCATTTGCAGCATTTAATGTAAGTCTATCTGCAGCTTGTGCTACCGAATAAGCAGCTGAATCAAGCCTTGCACTTTGAGAATTTATTCTATTTTTATCAGCACCACCATTGTATAAATTTTCAACCAAGGTTAGAGATGTACCAGAAATTCTTCCATCTCCTCTTCTTGTAGAAACTCCATCATCAAGGCGTTTTTTCTCATATCCCACTCTAGCAGCAGCGTCAAGTGTTGGATAATAGGCATTCTTTGCTATTTTTAGATCTTTACCAACTTGTAGATAGTTAAATTCTGTAGCTTTTAAACTTGGGTTTTCATTTAAAATAGTCTTTATAACTTGATCTAAAGTCAAAACTCCATCATCAACTTGTGCTACTGGTTTTACTTCAGTTGATATAGCTTGTTCTATATTAGATTTTTTTGTTGTTTGAGTATCAGCTACAGGTGCTTTTGGTCTCATTAAAGCATCCTTATAGCCTGATTCGTTTTGAACTTTAACTAATAGACTATTAGCTTCATCCTCAGAGACTGGAGTTGTGTCAACATATAAAAATTTTCGTCCACCAACCTCATAGATACCTGTAGTTAGTCTGCTGTCAGAGATTTTGCTATTGACTTTATTAACAGCACTATCAATTCTAGCCTGATTATCATCTTGTGCAAATGAAGCTAGAAAAATCCTATAAGGAACATCTTGAGCTGACAGCACAGTTGCTGCCAAAGCACTAATTGCTAACATCTTTTTCATAATTAAGATCCTTTTACCTTATTTTTATTATTAAGTCTATACTTAAATTTTGATACGAATTATACATCAAGAAATATTAAATGCATTTTAAATATCTTATGACAAAAAAATAATTTTTATATAGTTTTAGAAAATCGCCTTAAATTCTCGGGAATTTTCTTTAGATATTCATCAAAACACATTGCAATATTTCGTATTATCAGTGTTCCAGTTTCATTTACGCTGATTTTATCTGCTGTAACATTGACAAATTCATTTAAATTTTTAAGCTCCTCAAGCTCTTCCTTAAAGTGTTCAAAGAAATTTATATGAAATTCATTCTCGATGGCTTTGATATCAAGCCCAAAATTACTCATTAAGTTCATAATCACACTCTTTCTAAGCAAATCTTCATCACTTAGATAAATTCCCTTTGCATATGGCAACCTTCCACTATCGATCGCCTTTTCATACTCGTCCATGTCTTTATGATTTTGTGCGTAGTGCCTTTTGCACTCACCGATACTTGTCACGCCTATACCAATAAGATCAGCGCCACCCTTTGTCGTATAACCTTGAAAATTTCTATGCAAAGTACCATTTGCCAGAGCACCAAAAAGCTCATCATTTGGCTTTGCAAAATGATCCATACCTATCATTTTGTAGCCATTTTTAGTTAAAAACTCAGCTGTAAATTTTAAAATCTCAAGCTTTACTTCAGGATTTGGCAATGTGGTTTCATCAAATTTACGCATTGATTTTTTTATCCAAGGTACATGAGCGTAGTTAAATACCGCAAGTCTATCAGGATCAAGTGTGAGGGCTAGTTCAAGCGTCTTTTTAAAGCTCTCTAGGCTTTGATACGGCAGGCCATAGATCAGGTCCATATTTATTGATTTTATGCCCTTTTGCCTAGCCATTTTTACAGCATTTTGGGTGATCTCATAAGGCTGAATTCTATGAATTTCTTTTTGCACCTTTTCATCAAAGTCCTGCACGCCGTAGCTTATGCGGTTAAAGCCGTGAGATATGAGCACATCAAGCTGCTCGTTTGTTAAAAATCTCGGATCTATCTCGCAGCTTATCTCAGCCTCTTTTGAGAAATTTTTAAATTTAGCTTTGATAAGTTTGATAATCTCATCAAGCTGAGCGGCATTATAAAATGTTGGTGTGCCGCCGCCAAAGTGCATTTGTAAGACCTCAGCACTGGTGTCCAGGTGGTGAGCTAAAATTTCAAGCTCTTTTTCTATATATCTTATATATTTCTCTTTGCGGTCCTCTTTGCTCGTGTAAATGACGTTACAGCCACAAAAATAACAAGCGCTTCTGCAAAATGGCAGGTGCAAATAAAGAGAAAGCGGCCTTTTTTTATCTCGATTTTCAAGCTCTTTTATATAAGCTTCATAGCTAAATTTATCACTAAACTCTGGCGCTGTCGGATAGCTAGTATATCTTGGCCCTGGCCTTGAATACTTCACATAAGCACTAAAATCAATCATCTGCCCTACTCCTTGCCATTTGAATCACCTCTTTTATGTCTACAAATAAATTTGGGTGCTCTTTTTTGATATTTTTTACCAGTTTGTCAAGATCAATATTAAATTGTCTGCTTTTTTTATCGCTTGCGATCTTTTTTATCTCATCCATAGCAACCACCCAAACATCGCTAAAATCAACCGGAATGTTTTGCCAGATCGTCTTTTCAAGCCTTAGATCAAAATTTTCTTTTTGAGACTCTTTTAAGGCCTCGATCAAAGCTGAAAGCGATTTTACAGAGATTACCGTATGTAAATTTTGATTTTCATCAATACCAAACCACGGCTCTTTTGAGTCCCAAGAGCCACTTTTTAAATTTAAAATATGCTCATTTGGATTTTTGGTTGAAACTATCTCAAAGATCGTCTTTTCAGGGCTACTCAGCCCAAGGTTATTACCGATCTCATCTATCTCATCATATATATTTTTCTCTTTGCTCATCTTCTTCTCTCATCCAGCCAGACCATCACGCCTTTTTGGGCATGAAGTCTGTTTTCAGCCTCGCTAAAAATTTCATCTGCGTGCTTCTCAAAAACTGCCTCGCTCACCTCGTAGCCCCTATAAGCTGGCAAGCAGTGCAAAAATATCGCGTCTTTTTTAGCTAAGCTCATCAAATTTTCATCCACGCAGTATCCAGCAAAGTCCTTTAGCCTCTTTTCTTTCTCGGCCTCTTGTCCCATCGATACCCAAGTGTCCGTAGTCACTACATCGGCACCATTTACCGCTTCTTTTATATCATTTGTGATAAAAATTTTCGCACCTGAAATTTTCGCATTCTCGTTAGACATTTTTAAAATTTCTGCATCCACTTCGTAGCCTTTTGGCGTGGCAACCCTTAGCTCAAGGCCAAGCTTGCTGGCTAGCATGAGCCACGAGTGAGTCATGTTGTTGCCGTCCCCTACGTATGCGACCTTCTCGCCTGCGCTAAATTCTAGCATGGTTAGATAGTCTGCCATTAGCTGCACTGGGTGAAATTTATCACTTAAGCCATTTATCACTGGCACGCTTGAAAATTTAGCAAATTCTTCTAGTGTCTCGTGCTTATCGACCCTTAGCATAGCCATGTCGCACATCCTGCTTATCACTCTAGCGGTGTCGCGGATTGGCTCGCCACGGCCTATTTGTATATCATTTTTGCTTAAAAATAGCGCATATCCGCCAAGCTCATGCATGCCAACATCAAAGCTCACTCTAGTTCTAGTTGAACTTTTTTCAAATATCATCGCAAGCTTTTGATCTTTAAGATATGGCTTAAATTCTCTAACCTTCGCCTCTTTTTTGATCTTGCGGGCTAAATTTATCATCTGCTCGATTTCATCTTTGCTAAAGTCATTTAGCGTCAAAAAGTGCCTCATCTTAGCCCCTTAAAATTTTGGCTGCTTCTTTTGCGTGATAGGTGATGATCAAATTTGCCCCTGCTCTTTTAAAGCCGATCAGTGTCTCCATCATAACGCGCTCGTAGTCGATGATACCAGCTTTTGCGCCAGCTTTTAGCAGTGCATACTCGCCGCTTACGTTATAGACGCAAAGTGGTAGAAGTGTCAAATTTCTAAGCTCTCTAACGATGTCAAGATAGGCGAGCGCTGGCTTTACCATCAAGATATCAGCGCCTTGTGCCTCGTCTTGCAAGCTCTCGTTGATCGCCTCTAGGCGGTTTGCGCTGTCCATTTGGTAGCTCTTTCTATCGCCAAAGCTTGGTGCGCTTTGTGCCACATCGCGAAATGGTCCGTAGTAGGCTGAGGCAAATTTGGTTGAGTATGCCATCACTGGTAAATTCTCAAAGCCATTGCTATCAAGCGTCTCTCTTAGCGTTGCAATGATGCCATCCATCATGCCACTTGGTGCGATCATGTCAGAGCCATTTTGAGCGTGTATCAGAGCTTGTTTGGCTGAAATTTCAAGCGTTGCGTCGTTGTCGATGGTGTTGTGCACGTGGTCGATTATGCCGCAGTGGCCGTGGTCTGTATATTCGCAAAAGCAAAGATCAGTGACGACTACTAAATTTGGGAATTTATCTTTTATCGCTCTAAGCGCAGTTGCTATGATGCCGTCGTTACTTAGTGCGTCGCTACCAACGCTATCTTTTAGGCTTGGTATGCCAAATAAAATGATCGATTTTATGCCTAAATTTACTATCTCTTCGCACTCTTTTAAAATTTCATCGATACTCATTTGATAGACGCCTGGCATCGAAGCGATCTCGTTTTTAACGCCTTTGCCCTCGACTACAAAGAGCGGATAGATGAAGTCATTTACGCTAAGGCTAGTCTCTCTTACCATGTCTCTTAGGGCTGGATTTATTCTTAATCTTCTAAAACGTTTAAACATATTTTTGCCTTTTCTTTGTTAAAATGCGTGGTTTTTAGCTAGTTTAGCACAGTTGGAGTAAATTTAAAATGAAAATAGAAATTTCAAACGCCGCAAATCTACCTTCAAGGTTTGGCACTTATAAGGTTCAAGCCTTCAAAGAAGGGTCAAAAGAGCACCTCGTGATCTACAAAGAGTCTTTGAGCGAGGTAGTAAATCTTAGAATTCACTCTGAATGCCTAACTGGCGATGCGATCGGAAGCCTAAAGTGCGATTGCCGCGACCAGCTTGAAGCGAGCCTAAAATATATCGAAGAAAATGGCGGCATGGTCATCTACTTGCGTCAAGAGGGCAGAAATATCGGGCTTTTAAATAAGATAAATGCCTACAGCCTGCAAGATAAGGGCTTTGACACGATAGAAGCCAATCACCAGCTAGGTTTTAAGGCTGACGAGAGAACATACGAAGTGGTCGATTTTATCCTAAATCACTACGGTGTAAAAGAGGTAAATTTACTCACAAACAACCCATTAAAACTTCATGGTTTAAAGTCGGCAAAGATCGTAAAACGCGTGCCTATTATCATAAAACCAAATAAGTTTAACGAAGACTATCTTCGTGTAAAAAAAGAGCAAATGGGGCACATCCTGTGATGAAAAATGAGCTTTGCTTGCCGGCAGAATTTGACGAAAAAGTAAAGGCTTACGCTCAAATTTTTGCTAAATTTAATAAGGTTCATAGCTTAAGCAATTATAAAGATATAAGCGAGCAGGTGCTTGATAGCATAAAACCGCTTGAAATTTTTGATCTAAGTGCCAAAACGGCGATCGATGTGGGCAGTGGAGCTGGCTTTCCAGCGATATTTCTAGCACTTGCGATGCCGCACACTAAGTGGCATCTTTTTGAGCCGATAGCCAAAAAGTCTTCATTTTTAAGCTACGTTAAAATCGAGCTTGACATAGAAAATTTAGAAGTTCATAGCCAAAAGATCGAACTTGCAGATAAATTTACGGCTGATCTCATCACCTCAAGGGCACTTAGCAAGACAAAAGAGCTTATAAAAATTTGCGAGGGATTTTACGATGAAAATACTAAATTTCTCATCTATAAAGGCTCTAGTGTCATGGATGAAATTTCAGGCATAGACGCGCAAATTTATAATGAAAAAAATAGAAACTACATATATTTTAATCTCAAAAATCAAGGGGGGAAACGTTGAAATACTTGCTTTTTGTAGCGATTTTGGTTGCGATTTACATCATATTTTTTAAAAATAGAAAAAATAGCGACAAGATAAGCACCAGTAACTTCGAAGAGTGCAGCAAATGCGGTGTCTTTAGTGATATTGATCAAATGGTGCTAAGAGACGGAAAATACATCTGCAAAGAGTGCATAAAGGGTGAGAGATGAAAATTTTGGGTGATGAGCTGATCAAATTTGAGCCACTATTTCTTTGCAAAAGTGAAGATGAGATTTCAAACGGCAGGCAAAATCTCTTTAAATTTGATAGAAATTTCATAAAAAGGGCGCTAGAAGCTAAGGCAAGCTTTAGCGTTTTTGTGACGAATGCAAATGAAGCCATTATCGCAAACGCGGCTGGAGTAAAATTTATTATCGCAGATATTGATATTGCAAAAGATCTAGCAAAGATAGCTGAGAGTTATCTATTTGACGCACTTATAGCTGTTTTGATAAAAGATGAAAGCGAGCTAGCACAGCTTACAAAATTTAACATCGACGCAGCGATCTTGCCAAATGCTATAAAAAATAAGGACAAAGATGGAAATTTTTAAAACTGCTTTTTTAATGGTTGCTTTAATGCTGATTTTTATCGCTGTTGGCGGATATATTGGAGGTGAGCATGGCATGATGATCGCCTTTTTGATAGCAGCTGGTACAAATATCTTTTCATATTTTTTTAGTGATACTATAGTACTTAAAAGATATAACGCTATCCCAGTTGATGAGAGTAACGCTCACGGGCTTTATGAGATCGTATCTCGCCTCACACAAAAAGCAAATTTGCCTATGCCAAAAATTTACATCATACCAGAAGAGGTACCAAACGCCTTTGCCACAGGCCGTAACCCAAGCCACGCAGCTGTCGCGGTAACAGAGGGGCTTTTAAAAATTTTAAATGAAAACGAGATCGAGGGCGTGCTAGCTCACGAGCTAAGCCACGTAAGGCATTATGACATCCTAACTGGCTCTATCGCTGCCATACTAGCTGGGGCTATCGCAATGCTTGCAAATTTTGCTAAGATTGGTAGTATTGCTGGGCAAAGCAGCGGTTCAAGAAGAGGTGGTGGTAATGGCATCGTTATGCTAGCACTTGCTATACTCATGCCAATAGCTGCCACAATCATACAAATGGCGATCTCAAGGGAGCGCGAGTATAAGGCGGACAAGGGCGCAGCCTATCTAACAGGACACCCAGAGTGGCTTGCAAGTGCTTTAAAAAAGCTTGAGAGCTACTCAAATTCTTACGTCATGCAAAACGCAAGCGAGCAAAGTGCTCATATGTTTATCGTAAATCCATTTGGCTCATTAACCAACAAGCTTGGCGTACTTTTTAGAACGCATCCAAGCACTAGCGATAGGATTGCTGAGCTTGAAAGACTTGAACAAGAGATAAAAAGAGGCATGTAGAAAATTTAGTTCTAGTAAAATTTGGGCTAAATTTCTTCTTTTTGCCATCTTTTTTTAGCTTTAAATTTATAAATTTACAAAAATTTTAAATTTTATGAGCGAGTATCCATGAGAATTAAAAATTTAATAGTCTGCTAAGACAAATGAAGTAAGATTTTAAAATTTATAAATTTGTTTGTTCAAGAAAAAGAAAACTTGAATTATACTTTGTAAGCTTGTAATTACACAACATAAATATAAATTCTGTTGTTAAGGAGAAAGATGATCAAATTAAGAAGTCGCCCCCTCTCCTCATTAACAAATTCCCTAACCCCGACAACGTTAGTCGTGGCATACAAACATACTAATGCAATGCATGTGTTTGCATATCTGGTAAGCGTCGGGCAATTTTTAAAATTTTATGAGCGAGTAATTTAGACTCTGATTTTAGCGACAAGCTTTGCGAGGCTTAAAATCAGTAGTAGATTCTTGTGAGTAAATGGAATTTTAAAATTTGCAAAAATATCAAATTTACAACCAAAAAACAGAAATTTAGCCCCAAATTTCACTGCAATTTCTTACACTCACGATCTTCTATAGTGTACTCAAAGATCAGCTCACCATTTTCTGAATAAAAAAGCTCATCCAATGTAACACCGATACTTAGCATATTTAAGATCTCTTTATCTTTGCAAGCGGTTCGTAAATTTTCCTTTTTGATAGCTTCGATAAATTCTAAAAGCTCTTTTTCTTCAAGCCTTTTGATCTCTTGCTTTCTTGCGTGTTTGACGGCATATCTATAAATGAGCATGTCGCCGACATTTAAGATATCATTAAGTGTCAGTGTTGGCGTGCAGATGAATGGGAGCTTTTTTTTGTAGTAAGTTGCGTGATTTTTCGCTACCATATCTGGCGTAAGAGCCAGGACAAGCGAGCAAAAAAATAGTAAAAAAATGGCTACTCGCAACTACTTTTATCCAAATTTATATCAAAAAAATGCCTACCCTCAAAGCCGTAACTACCACTTAGTGTGATGCCACGATTTAGCACAGCTCTAGCCATACCTGAGTTGCAAAGCGCATCTTTTCCATTTTTATAAAACTCATCTTTTAAAGCTAAAATTTGAGCTTTGTTGTAGCCTTTTATCCTCTTTGTCTTGGTCTCGTTTAAAACAAACTCGCCATGTATGTTTAGCCCGCTACTACTCACATCTTTTAGCGTAATCATCTCATCGACTCTGCTTGGTAAATTTGGCTTTGCGGTTTGGACGACAAAAGCTGGGATCTGCTTAGTGTCAAGCTGATTTAATATCTGCTCATAAATTTTAAACTCACTCTCTTGCACACCAAAAGCAAAGCTAGCAAAAGCTAATAAAACGATCTTTTTCACATATTACCTTTATATAAATTTTCTAGTGATATTTGGCGAGAGCTTTACTAAAATGTCATAACTTATCGTATCAAAAAATTTCGCCCAAACATTTGCATTATCAAAGACACAAACCCACTCGCCGCTATCTTTACAACTAAAGCTATCCATAGAAATTTTGCCCAGTATTGGCTCATTATTGGCAAGTCTTAGCTCGCCACAGCCATTGTATCTTAGCAATCCATCACCATATCCAAGATCATAAGTGGCTACATTTATATCTTCTTTTGCGCTAAATTTAGCACCATATCCAACACTTTGACCACTTTTTAAAATGCGCCTGCTAACTCTTTTTGCCCATAGTGAAAGCACAGGCTTTAGTCCCAAACTATCACCAAACTGAGCGTATCCATACTGAGCGATGCCAACGCGAACCATATCATCATCGATTTCACTTGCTCTTTCAAGAGCAGCTGAGTTGTGGGAGTGAAAGATCGGTTTTTTTATACCAAACTCATCGCAAAGAGCTAAAGTTTTCTCTTTTGCAGCCCTAAAATTTTCCCTTTGCACAAAATAATCAGCATTGAGCTCATCACTTGCGCGAAAATGAGTATAAGCTCCAAGAAGCTCTAAATTCCTTCTTGTTAAAATTTCAAACGCATAATCAAGCTCGCTAATATCAAGCCCATTTCTATGCATACCAGTATCGATTGCAAGATTGATTTTTGAGCCATCTTTTATCTTCAAAAGTGCCTCTATATCGTTTATCGCATAGATAAATTTACTACTTTCATTTCCGGTTGGGATATGTGAGAGAATGAGAATATTTTCAAATATGTCAGAAATTTCATCTGCTTCAAACTCGCTTTTTACAGCGCAAACTTCTATGCCAAATTTTTTAGCTTCATTTGCAATAAGCCTTGCACCATGTCCATAAGCATTGTCTTTTAATACAACTATTACTTTTTCTTTACCACCGGCTTTAGTACAAATTTGAGTGAGATTATGAATATATGAAGCTTTATTTAGGCGTATTTCAGACATTAAAATTCACATTAAAAGCAGTATAAACATCCGGTAAAAGTTTTCTTACGTTGTAATCAAATGCATAAAATTTGGCGTAAATTTCTTTCAGATCAGCCTCTTTTACTTTGCTAAAATCAAAAACATCAGTACCATTTTTCTTTGGAACCTGACGGTCAAGCTCAGCAAAAAAAGCAGCTCTTGCCTCTAAAATTTTTTCGATTTTTTCTTTTACTTCTTGAGATTTTTCCACTTTTACTCCTCTATAAAAATTTTCATATCATCGTTATAAAGCTTCACATAAAGCGTCTTTTGCCCAGCAAATTTATGTGTATCTGAAACATAATCCTCATAAAAACTCACACGAAAAAGCCTATCGTTTTTAAGATTTGGATAAGGCGTGATAAGAAAATTTGAAAAACTAATGCGTTTTTTCTCTTTTTTAGAAAAAATAGCCCGCTTCATACTTTTAAATTTTTCCAAGCTCATACCATCGTATCGCTCAAAGTTTTTATCGTAAAATTTAAGATAGTTTTCAATGTCGCTCTCGCTCCATGTCTTTTTCCAGCCCAAAAGTCCAGAAATGATCACTGCAATATCTTTTGTGCTAGCTTCTGGACGCTTATCTTCGTAGATAAATGCAAGTGTTTTTTTGTGATCCACAACATCATCAAATTTCATCAAAGTATCATTTTGCATAGCCACGCAGCCTTTTGTTTTTAGCTCATCTGTCCTTTGACCATCAAGTGGATAGCCATGTATCCAAATGCCACCGCCATTTCGCTTTGCAAGCTTATCAAGTAAATTTGGATACGAAAGCGAAAATGCAAGCGGGCCAAGATATCTATCATTTGGCGTAAATCTACGTGTAAGCTGATACACTCCAACCGGTGTTTTTAGATCGCCTTCAAGAAGCTTATCACCATTTTTGCCAACTATAACGCTTGAGCTAAAAAGCTTTTTTGTAATGCCGCCATTATAAGAGATCACTTCAAGCTTCTTTTTAGTTTTATCAACTACACTTAGAAGTATCTCATTGTCATAATACCCATATCTTACATCCTTGCCTTCAAGCTTTTTTAGCCAGTAATCCTTACTTAAAATATTTTTTTCGATGGCATCAATAACAGCAGCAGAGCCATTTTTTAAGTAAATTTCTTCGTAATTTTGGGCAAAAAGACAAGGCGATAACGCGATGAAGAAAAATATAATTTTTTTCAAGTGAAATATCCCAAAAAGTAAAATTTAGTCCGTAATTATATCCTAAAAAATTTATATTTTTAGATTTTAAAGGTAAATTAAGTAGTTCTAAATGTATAATGTGAAAACCATTATTAATTTTATCACAAAGGAAAAATATGAAAAAAATCGTTTTTGGTGCGATGCTTGCAGCTTCTGCTCTTATGGCGGCTGATATCAGCCTAGAAAATGTTAGAGCTAGAGATACAAAACCTGGCACAAACAATAGTGCAATTTTTATGAATATAAAAAATGCTTCAAATTCTGATGTAAAGCTTATTGGCGCTCACTCAAGCGTTTGCAAAAGTACAGAAATTCATACACACAAAATGAATGATGGTATGATGGCTATGGTTCAAATCGAAGATGCAGTGATCCCAAAAAATGGCGAAACAAAACTAGCTCCTGGCGGTTTACACATTATGCTTATGGATCTAAATAAACCATTAAAAGATGGTGATAAAGTTGATTTAGAGCTAAAATTTAGTAATGGCGAGAGCATAAAGCTTGATAATATCGGAGTAACTAAAAACTTTAAATAATGAAAAAAATCATAATTATTTTTTCATTTATCTTTATTGTTCTAGGTTCTTTTTTGATAGGCTATAAGCTTATGACAACAAGCAAGGAAGATCCACCTGAATTTGCCGATGTAAACACATCGCTAGATCCTTTAAAATGTGATCTAAACAATAAATCTTGTGAGATGGAATTTAAAGGCGTAAAGCTAAAAATAGACATCTCGCCAAGACCTATTTATGCTATGAGGCCTTTTAGCTTTAAAATCATTAACGGTAAAAATTTAGGGCTAAAAAATCCTAGTCTTGAGATAGACGGCATAAATATGAATATGGGATCGATCAAAGCAAGACTTGAGCCAAGAGGCGATAACTTAACTGCTCAAGTAGTGCTAAGCGCTTGTGTTGTCGAGCTTATGAGATATAGATTTAAAGTACTTGATGACGAAAAAGAAACTGGTTTTTTTGTAGATCTTGATCTAAAATTATAGAGGGTAATGATGAAAAAGGCATTTTGGGGCTTAACAATAATCTTAATTTGTATAGGTGTTGCACTTTTGCTGATCAAGCCAAACAAGTATGATTTTAAGGCACTTTCACAAAATGGTGAAGTAAGTCTTAAAAATTACGACGGAAAGTACAAAGTTATATATTTTGGTTATCTTTTTTGCCCCGATGTCTGCCCTACTGCGCTCTCTTTGATTGGTGATGAGCTAAATAAACTAAAAAGAGATGACTTTGAGTTACTTTTTATTACGCTTGATCCTGAACGCGACACTCCTGAAAATTTAACTCTAATGGCAAAAAATTTCTACAAAGATGCCGATGGATTAAAACTAAACGCCTTAAAAGAAGTGGCAAAAACCTATGGTGTAAAATTTCAAAAAGTCCGTCTTGAAAACTCAGCCATGGGCTACTCTGTTGCTCACAGCTCTTCAATATATTTAATAGACAAAAAAGGAAATTTTTATAAAGAAATTTCAAATCTAACAAATGAAAACATTGGAGAAAATTTATTAAATTTGATCAAAGATAGACCTTAGGCTATAAAATTAGTAAGCCAAAAATGGCCTACCAAAATTCTTTATGCAAGCATCATCTCAAGATCTTCTAAGCTAAAATTTAATTCACTTGCTATACTTTTGATTTTATGCTTGCTGAGTAATTTTTCACCCAAAATCTATTAACCCTTGAACATAAATTTAATCTACAAGCCAAACAAAGTTGATTAAATATAAGTAGTATTAGCAACGAATTTATTAAGAAGATCTATACGAAAGATAGTCTTTTGCACTATAAATTTTAATGATAATGCAAAAGCTAAAAATTTAAGTTTTACTATTTCACTCTATGATGCACGCTGCCGCCATAAGTAATATCCTCTGCCTTTACCTCATCACTTGTTAAAATTTCACTTATCTTGCCATTTTCTTCTAGTTTTTTCCTATTTTCTTCGGCATCTTCTTGATAGCTGTAAACCATCGCAACGCTCACTACTCCACTGATAGCTTCTATTTTTTTAAAATTTTTTATCTCATCTTCAATACTATCTGAGCTAACTACCACTACGATTCTATCGTCTGCATCGGTTATTATTTCACACTCTTTTAGCTTTTTTATTTCGTTTTTTACACTTTCACTTTTATTGTCCGTATAAACTATCAAACTTGAAATATTCATTTAATTCTCCAAAACAAAATTTTATTCTCATAGGCTGAAGTTACGACTTCGTTATCGCTTATAAAAACTATGCTATTTATCGTGCTTTGTCCAGTTTTTAGCATTGCGATATTTTCTAAGCTTTTGCTATCAACTAAATTTACATCGCTCATCTCATCGCTCATATAAGCCGCCACTCTGCCATCATCGCTAAGGCCGACGCCATAGACCAAAAAGCCAGTATTTATCTTTTTTAGGCTTCCAGCTGAAAATATCCCCACGATCCTGTCGGTGCCTCCGCTGATCATGACGCCATTTTTATATGAGATGTCGTAGATATTGTCTGTATGAATGTCTAAAATTTGATCCATTTTTTTAGCTTTTATGTTATAAAAGTAGACCTTCCCACTCTCGCAAGCGATAGCTAGCGTGCTTCTATCTTCGCTTATCTCCATATCTGAAAGCATCGCAATTGAAATTTTAAAGCTATCATAAATTTCGCCACTTTTTAGGTTTAAAAAGTAAATTTCATTGCTAATTGAAGCAAGTGCAACATGCTCATTATCTAAAAATAATGCCTTTTTTATCGCTTGATTATCCATTTTTATGCTTCTCATCTGCCCATTTTCTCTTAGATGAAGCACCTTTGTAGCGTAATCACCTTCGCTAAGTATAAGAGTTTTGCCATCAATTTCATCAATGCTTAAAATTTTTGGTCTTTCATGATCACTAACGTAGGTTTTTATATCATCCATTTTGATGATCTCTTCAAATTTAGACTCTTTAGGATCATAAATTTCAACCGTCCCTCCATCAGTTGCAATAAAAAGTTTGCCATTTATTAACGTTGTGCTTAGCACATTTGCACTAGCCTCTATTTGCTTATATGGAGTGGTGATCTCGCTTGCAAAGATAAAATTTAATAGACAAAAAATAAAAAACAAAGCTCTCATAAGGCCTCCATTTGAAGTGAATTTTTAAAGCAAACATCAAAGCACTCGCCGCAACTTACGCAGTTTTGATTAACAATAGGTCTAAAAACGCCAAGAAATTCGACTGCTTTAAATTTGCAAGCATCAAGGCAGTTGTAGCAGATTGTATCGTTCCATGCTAGACAGCTAGAAACATCGATGCTAACTTTTGCGTTTATACTTTTTGGTGAGCTTAGGCTTAATGTCTTCTTACCAAGACTCTCACAAGCCTTTGCGCACTCTTCGCAAAAGTCACAGCCCAGCTTTTTAACTTTAAAAATTACTCTTTCATTTTCAAAGCTAAGAAGCTCTTTTTCACAAGCATTTACGCAGATAGCATCGCATCTATCGCAGTCAAACTCTCCGCTAAAAAAAGGCGGAGTTATAAATTTGGGAGCAGATTTTGCCCCCAAAATTTTACTAAAAAGCTCTCGCCTGCTTTGCATTATTTAACACCATCGTTTAAAACATCTAGCAAGTTTGACTTATGAGTACCGTTTTTATCTCTAAAGTCAGGCTTAAATTTATTACCGACTAGCTGAGTTAAGCCAGTTTGTTGCTCAACGTGGCATGTTGTGCAGTTATATCTTTCATCATCAAGCTTGCCTGCAAGATCTTTTTTATTTCTGATGTCATAAAGGTGAGATGATGGTATCGGTGTTGCTCCACTATCTTTTGCAAACTCAGGCATATGGCAGGTTACGCACATATTCATATCTTTTGTGATAGGCACTAAACCCTCAGTATCGTGTGGGATAAATGGCGGTGCATTTTCAAAAGACCTATCAAATTTCTTTGACATACCAGCTGGCTCTTTTGTGTAGTTCACATCTTTTAATACAACGTCTTTATCGTCTAGCAAATCGATATTTCTAAAGCCGATTTGCGAATCACTAATACTTGGATTATTAAAAGTACATGCCGCAAAAAACGCAGCACACAATCCTCCAAGCATCATTATTTTTATTTTCATTTTTCTCTCCTTAAATTTCTAATACTAAATTTCAAAGCCCCATCTCCACAAACATCAATGCACCTGCCACAGCTTATGCACTCGCTTGAGCTAACCGAGCGGCTTTCTTTACCGATCATGTCAAGCACTTGCATCTCAGGACATATGAGCTTACACTTCATACACTTTGTACAGGCCTGGGCATCATGTTTGACTCTAATAAGAGCAAATTTTGATATCACTGCATAAAATGCACCAAGCGGACAAATGTGCGAGCAAATGCCACGCTTTAACACAAACATATCAAAAGCAATGATCGCAACCGCTATACCTAAAGCACTAGCCGAGCCGTAAATAATGCCACGCTGAATAATGCCAATATAGCTAACGCTCTCAAATACTGGATAAGATAAAGCAAGGCTTAATATAAGAGCAAGAGCCAGCAAGTAATAACGTAAATTTTTACTCACATTTAAGACTTTTTCGCCCTTAAGGCCAAATTTTTCTCTTAGTTTAAAAGCGATATCGGTTAGTAAATTTATTGGGCATATCCACGAACAAAACACTCTTGGAGCAACTAGCGCGTAAAACGCCAAGATAATGCCAGCTCCAATAATTGCATTTATGCCGGCACTAAAGCTTGCAAGTAAAATTTGGACCAAAGCAAATGGATCGCTTAGTGGAATTTTTCCAAAAAGCAAAGATGAACTTAAATTTCCGCTAAGTATCTTAACTCCATAAAAATTTCCTAGGATAAATAGTGCTAGGATAGAAATTTGAGTTATTCGTCTTAAGATTAAAAATTTCATAGCTCACCACCATTTAGATAATCAGTCGCTTTTTTAATGTCAAGCTTTATTTTGCTGTCTGCATCGTCTATGCGTCTTTCATCTTCTTTTATCCAGCCTTTGACGTAGTTATCGCCTACTTTGCCAAGCACCGCGTCACGGTTTAGCACGGTAATGGCTGCTTTTTTAGTGATACAGGCTCGCTCACATAGGCCACATCCAGTGCAAATGTCACTATCGACCACTGGAAGTAAAAAGGCATGCTTTTGCGTCCTTTCGTTGCGGCGATATTCAAGATACAAGGCTTTATCTAAAAGAGGACAAGCCCTATAACAAGCATCGCACTGTATACCCCAGTGTGCCACGCAGTTTTTCATATCGACCACCGCAACACCCATTTTGGCCTTATTTATGTCAAGCTTGCCTTTTGCGCTTACTAAATTTACGTCCAAAGCTCCAGTCGGACAGGCTGGCACACAAGGGATATTTTCACACATATAGCAAGGAATTTTTCTAGGCTCAAAATAAGGCGTTCCAATGCTTATGCCATCTTCTAGCGATGAGAGCTTTAGCGTGTCAAATGGACAAGCCTCTACGCAAAGCCCACACCTAATGCAGCTTTGTAAAAATTGCTTCTCTTCTTTTGCACCAGGAGGCCTAAGAAGCATAAGTGGTGAAGCCTTGGCACTAAGCGACCAAACAAAGCCTCCGCCAAGAGCCAAAAGTGCTACTTTTGCTCCAAATTTTAAAGCCTCTCGCCTACTTGAAAATCCCATATCGCTCACCTATGCTTTGTAAATTTTAACCGCACACTTTTTATAATCAGTCTCTTTTGAGATTGGGCAAGTAGCGTCTAGTGTGACTTTATTGATAAATACGTTTTCATCAAACCAAGGCACATAAATAAGACCTACTGGTGGCTTATTTCTACCTTTTAGATCAACTCTTGCTTTTACCTTGCCACGGCGTGATTCGACCCAAACGATCTCATTTTGCATTACGCCAAGATTTTTAGCATCATCTTCATGCATATAGCAAAGTGCCTCTGGAACAGCTCTATAAAGCTCAGGAACACGCATGGTCATAGTGCCTGAGTGCCAGTGCTCTAGAACACGGCCAGTACATAGCCAGAACGGATACTCTTTGCTTGGCATCTCGCATGGATCCATGTAAGGGCGGAAGAAAATTTTTGCTTTGTTTGCAAGAGATGTTTTATCTTTATTTGTAACGCCTTTTAGATCGCCTGTTGGAAGTGCTGCATTTTTGTTGCCATAGAATGCAAATTTCTCATTTGGGGCAGCTTTTTTAGCGTATGGGTCAAATTTAGTATTAAATCTCCACTGAGTCTCTTTACCATCAACAACTGGCCATCTAAGACCTCTTACTCTGTGGTAAGTGTCAAAATCTGCTAGGTCGTGACCATGTCCAACACCAAATTTTCTATACTCTTCCCAAAGATATTTGTGGACGAAAAATCCATATCCTTTAAATTCTTTACCATCTGAGCCGATCACTTTTCTACTATCACCAAACACTTCTGTATTGTCGTAGTTTTCCATTATCGGATCGTTTGCGCTAAATTTCTTAGCCTCTTCGTTAGCAAAAAGTACATCAAATAGCGTATCTTCTTCGCTATACCCCATAGCTTTTGCCTCTTCAAGCACATTTGGAAGTGTCACTTTATCATTTACTTTTTTCTCACCCCAAACATCTTTTAGCTTAAAGCGCTTGCTAAATTCCATCATTTGCCAAATATCAGGCATCGCTTCGCCAACCGGAAGTACTTGCTGTCTCCAGTGTTGTGTTCTTCTCTCAGCATTACCGTAAGCACCCCATTTTTCATAAATCATCGCAGTTGGGAGGATAAGGTCAGCCACTTTTGCAGAAATTCCTGGATAAGGATCGCTTACAACGATGAAGTTGTCCATCTCACGAGCCGCTTTTATCCAGTGGTTTGCGTTTGCAGTATTTTGCCATGGATTATTTACTTGAACCCATATAAATTTAACCTTACCATCTTCAAGATCACGCATCATTTTTACGTAGTGAGAAGCGAGTACGCCACTTAACGTTCCAGCAGGAAGTTTCCAAATTTTTTCAGTTATCTCTCTATGTTTTGGATTCTCAATAACCATGTCAGCTGGCAAGCGGTGAACAAATGTTCCAACCTCTCTTGCAGTTCCACACGCACTTGGTTGGCCAGTTAGAGAAAATGCTCCTGAGCCTGGAAGTGCTTGTTTGCCAAGTAAGAAGTGAACCATATAAGCTTGCTCATTTACCCATGTACCACGTTGGTGTTGGTTAAAGCCCATCGTCCAAAAACTTACGACTTTGCGGTTTTTCTCTATATAAAGATCAGCAAGTGCTTTTAGTTTTTTCTTAAATTCTTCTATATCTTCGTTTGGATCGCCCTTGGCTACCTTTGCTGTAAAGTCAAGTGTGTAAGGTGCAAGAGCTTTTTTAAACTCTTCAAATGTTATTTGCCAATGTGCGCCAGATTTTGCAGCATTTTTATTTTCTAGCGTATCGCCAGCTTTTAGTCCAAGATAAGAAAGCGTAACACCCTCAGCTTCACTTAGCACCTTTGACTTCTCAGTAGCAGCAGTGTCTAGCTCGCTTGGAGCATATTTTTTATGATTAATGTCTGGACGAAGACCATATCCGATATCGGCTGGACCAGTTGTAAATACACAGTGTTTTTTAACAAATTCTTCATCGATCATCTCTGGGTGGTTATAAACTATCTCACGAGCGATGTAGTTCCAGATAGCAAGGTCAGATGACGGAGCAAAGATAATCTCTATATCAGCTAAATTTGATGTTCTAGTTGAGTAAGTGCTTAAATTTACAACCTTTACCCTATCAGGATCGCTAAGCTTTCTATCGCTTACGCGTGCCCAAAGTATCGGGTGCATCTCGGCCATATTTGCGCCCCAAGCCACGATAGTATCAGTTAGTTCGATATCATCAAAACAGCCTGATGGCTCGTCTATGCCAAAAACTTGCATAAAGCCAACAACCGCGCTTGCCATGCAGTGTCTTGCGTTTGGATCGATGCTATTGCTTCTAAAGCCACCTTTTATAAGCTTAACAGCAGCGTAACCTTCTGGAATTGTATATTGACCAGAGCCTAAAACTCCGATACCATGAGGTCCTAGTTCATCATATGCTTTTCTAAACTGAGCCTCCATAACATCAAATGCTTGCTTCCAGCTTACTTGCTTAAATTTACCTTTTTTATCAAATTCGCCTTTTTCATTTACACGTAAAAGCGGATGAGTGATCCTATCCTCGCCGTACATGATCTTAGCGTTAAAGTAGCCTTTAATGCAGTTTAGACCGCGATTTACTGGTGCTTCTGGATCTCCTTTTACAGCTACTATCTTGCCCTCTTTTGTAGCGACCATGATGCCACAGCCTGTCCCACAAAACCTACAAGCGGCCTTATCCCAGCGCCAGCCTTTTTCGGCTTCGCTTGCTGCGCTTAGTGAGCTTGGTACGGCTATACCAGCACTAGCACAAGCAGCACTAGCTGCAGCACTTTTTATGAATTCTCGTCGATTCATTCTTTCTCCTTTAAAGATTTAAAACAAATTTAGTTGATATTAACCTTGTAAAACTTATTTACAACTGATTTACATTTACAAAAATTTCAAAAAACTTAAGCCAAAAATGTAAATATTTTTCTACATAAAAATATTAATTTTCTCACAAAGTACGATTTTAAAAGAAAATACTATTTAATAAAATTTAAAAATTTTAGAGTAGTTATCAAAAAAGCCAAAGAAAGCAAAGTAAAATTATTTTTAAATATTTGAGTAAAAAAGTAACATAAAATATCATTAAAAATTTTTATATCTTTACCGAAATAGCAATAATTATAAGGATAAATTCTAATAGATTTCACTACTTGAAAGCAAACATAATCTATAAAAATTTAACTAGCAATATCACTATAAAGCTATAAAAATTAGATAATTTTTAAAAATTTTATTATATTTATAAAACAAAAAATAATTTTAAGATTAGATGTAAAATAGAGTTATTTTCATCCTCAAATTTTGAGGATGAAATATTAATGAAATTTTAAATATCAAGCTGCAAGGTTAAAATTTATTCTTTTTAACATCAGCTACTATTGTCTTAGCCATTTCATCGATTTGAGCAGTGATTTCATTCGTTGAGCTCACGATATCAACATTTTGCTTTGTAATGCTATCTATCTGGCTTACACTTTGATTTATCATATTTATGCCTTCGCTTTGCTCTCTGATGCTCTCGCTCATCTCATTGATACTTTGAGTAAGTATATTTGCGTTAGTTTCGATCTCGCCAAGTGATTTTTGAGTTCGCTCTGCTAGTTTTCTAACCTCATCTGCAACCACAGCAAAGCCTCGTCCATGCTCACCAGCACGTGCTGCCTCAATAGCAGCGTTTAGAGCAAGTAGGTTGGTTTGATCTGCAATATCTCTAATAATAACGATGATGTTTTTAATCTCTTCAGATTGTTTTATAACATCTACAGTCTTTTGACTAATTGCGCTCATTGAGCTACTCATTTGCTCGATCGCAGCAGCACTTTCTTGGAGAGAATTTGCTTGTGTGCTAGCACCTTGAGTTACTTGCTTCATTGATGCATCTAAATTTTTAGCTTTTTCTTCTAAGAATTGTGCTTGTTTTAAGTTAAACGCAAGCATATTAGCTATCTCTTCGCCAAGCTCATTTGTTACTAGTTCGACATTGCCTTTGGCATCCAAAATTCTTGAAGTAAAATCAGAATTTCTAAAATCATTAAAAGTTTTTGGATCATATTTAAATCGCTACCTACTCTTTTCTCCAAAACATCTAGCATTTTATTTAAGACATCTTTTAATTCAATTAGTTTTGGATTAGCTGGAATATCTACTATTCTTGCTTTTAAATTTCCATTTTCTATCGCCTTTGCAGTCTCAACAGATTGAGATACCACTCTAGAGTCTTGATCGGCATTGTCAAAAATTTTAGCAATATTATCATTTATTAGTTTACTCATTACGCCAAATTCATCTTTTGTTGCTACCTTTGAAACAACTGGCTCTTTTATCTCAAAATTTAAAAATCTAAAGAAACTAACCAAAGCATCTGTAATAGCTTTAATAGGATTAAGCGATCTTTTTAGCAAGAAATATACGATCAAAGATAAGACAACTATAAATATAAAGGCTAAAATAATTTGAACTTTTAAAATAGGCAAAGTATGCGAGCTGAAGATATTTTGATCCATTGCTGTTATTGCCAACCAACCTTTGTCATTTATCTCTAACATATAAGCATAGACATCTTCGCCTTTTGTATTTTTATATGCTATTAATCCATTTTCATCAAATTTCTTTTCATTATATTGTTTTATCAGGCTTTTAGCGATCTCGTGAGGTTTACCGACTAATTCTTTATTTGGGTGCATTATAACGTTGCCATTTTGATCTGTAACAAAAGCATAGCTGTACTCAGTCTTACTGATTTGCGATATATTATTGCTCAACTCCTCAATAGACGCATCTATGCCCGTAACTCCAATATTTTTAATAGGTGCAGCAAAAGTTATAACCATCGCATTTAATGAAGCTGCCATATATGGATCAGTATATATTGGTTTATTCTCGGCTTTAGCTTGTTTATACCATCCTCTAACTCTTGGATCGTATCCAGCTTTATTTTGTCCATTTGATCTAAACATAGCCCCATCCTCATATCCAGCGTAAACGAGAGTGATCTCTTTTCCAGATATAGCCTTTGCTTGAGATAAAGCTAAATTTATACCATCAGCATTCATCGAGCCATCACTTTTCTCGCTTATCTTACTAAGAGTCTCAGCCATTTTCTCTATAGCATACTGATTATTGGTAAAAAAGCTATTTAGTGTGATTTTCACATCTTTTAAAATTTGCTTTTGAGTTTGTATTACTAACTCAATGGCTTTATCATGAGCTGTGTTATAGCTAGCTAAAGATATTAGCGAGAATGATATGAATAATGCCAGTATGAGCATTAAAGATATTTTGTTTGCAATTGATCGCATTTACTTTCCTTTTACAAAAATTTTTAAGATGCGATTGTATATTTTTTTATATTAAATAGTATTAAATAATATTAATTACAAAATAGTGATGTATACATTAAATAATAATTTTGAATTATTTTTTCATTTTGGATAGTTAAAGTAAGTGAAATAAAATTAGAATTTAGGGGAAACAAACCCCTAAATTCGGTCTAAGATTAAAATTTATTCTTTCTAACGTCGGCTACTATCGTCTTGGCCATGTCGTCTATTTGGTCAGTAATTTCGTTTGTTGTACCAACAATATTTATATTTTGTTTTGTAATACTGTCGATCTGACTTACGCTTTGATTTATCATATTTATGCCTTCGCTTTGCTCTCTGATGCTCTCACTCATCTCATTGATGCTTTGAGCTAGAACATTTGCATTAGCTTCGATCTCGCCAAGTGATTTTTGAGTTCGCTCTGCTAGTTTTCTAACCTCGTCGGCAACTACGGCAAAGCCTCGTCCATGCTCACCAGCACGCGCTGCCTCGATAGCAGCGTTTAGAGCAAGTAGGTTAGTTTGATCGGCTATATCTCTAATAATAACGATGATGTTTTTAATCTCTTCGCTTTGTCTCGTTACGTCGCTAGCTTTTTGGCTAATGGCGTTCATAGAACTGCTCATCTCTTCTATAGCAGCCGCGCTTTCTTGGATAGAGTCTGCTTGCTTATGGGCTCCGTCGGTTAGGGTTCTCATAGATTCTGCTAGGATTTTAGCTTTTTCTTCTAGGACCTGAGCTTCTTTTAAATTTTCTCTTAACATATTGCTTACGGCGTCGCCCGCGCTTTGAAGGCCTACTATCATATCTTTTAGATCGCTTTCAAGCTCGGGTTTTAGCTCTAGTCTAGGAGTGTAGTCGTTTTTATTGTAAGAAGCTAAAACTACCGCTATTCCTTTTAAATTTTCAGAAATTGATGCAAAGAATTTATTTAGCAGGTCTTTTAACTGAACTAAAGCCGGATTATTAGGGACGGAGTTAATCTTAGCCCCCATGTGTCCTTTTATCATGAGATTTGCTATACCGTTCATCTCGTCTATTAAGGCGCTGTCTTTTTTAACGCCGTTAAGGACTTTTTCTATGTTTTCGTTGATAGATTCGCTCATTCTGCCGAATTCGTCTTTAGTAGTTACTACTAGCTTTTCCGGAGCGTTAGGGGTTTCGTAGGTGATGAATTTAAACGCGTCTTCAAGCTTGGTTTGAATAGTTCTAATAGGGCTAAGGGATTTTTTAAGAAGAGTAAATACGATAGCCGAAAGTATGACTATAAAAGCTACGGCTAGGATTATTTGAGCTTTTAATAAAGGTAAGGTATTAGACGAAAAAGTATCTGCTCCGATAGCGGCTACGGCTAGCCAGCCTTGATCGTTTATAGAAAGAACTTTAGCGGTTACGTTTTCGCCTTTATAGTTTGTATAAGGGATAAGTCCATTTTCATCAAATTTTTTAGCTGCAAAAGCCTCAGCAATATATTTGCTAGCAGGAACGGTTTTACCAACATTGTTTGGGTCATTGTGCATTAGCATTAAGCCGTCTTTGTTCATTAAAAAGACGTAACCGTATTTCGTTTTACCCATTTCGAGAATTTTTTTACTTAAAGCATCTATATTTAAATCAAGCCCCAAAACACCATCAAAATTTCCATTTTTATTTACTGGAGCGGCAAAGCTAATTACTAAAGCATTAGACAAGGCAGCTTTGTAAGGTTCGGTATATATAGCACCATTTGCACTCTTTGCTGCTTTATACCAGCCTCTAGTTCTAGGATCGTAATTATCGGCTGGAGTTGTTTTAGTTCCATCTGATTGGAAAAAATGTCCATCACTCTCGCGACCATAAAAAATATCAGTAACTAGATGACTAACATTTTCTTTTTGTATTTTTGTCTTTTCCATGTACGAGTCATCATTATTTGGTGTTTGTGCTATATCTAAAGCAGACTTTTTGGCAACTTCTAAATAATCTTCAAAAAAAGAATCCGTAGTAGCTTTGATGTCACTTAGAATCTGATCCTGGGTCTGGCTGACCAACTCTACTACCTTACTTTCCGCTGTATAGTAGCTGACTGCTGAAATAGCAGCAAACGAAATAACCAGCAATGAGATGATAATCATCGCTATCTTTGAAGTTATGGACTTCATCTTTCCTCCTTTAAAAAGTTAAAATCGCTTTAATTTATCGAAAAAGAATTAAAATTAGTATTAAATTTACCCTCTATTTAATGCTTTTTAAAAATTAATAAAGATATCTTGATAATTAAAAATTTTTGAATAAATTTTAGATCAAAAAACGCCATCGAATAATCTAGTTTTGCTTTTTATTCTCTAGCTAGATTTAAAGTATAAATTTTTACTTGAAAATCAATAAAACAACACCTGAAATAATAAGACAAATGGCTAAAATTTCTTTTAAATTTAACCTCTCGCCAAGAAAGATGACAGCCAAAATAATAGCAAGCACAACACTAAATTTATCAACCAGCGCCACTTGATAGGCATTACTTGTTTGTATTTCTTTAAAACACACAGGACAAAATAACACAGTGGTGATATCCTTTACGTCAAGTTTTACAAATATAATTGCAAAATAAAAAATTTATAAAGCTATAGACTTTAATATAAATTTAAGCTTTCGTGAGTAGTAGATTTATTTTAAATTTTAAGTTCAAAAGCAGGAGAAGACTCCCCTGCTTTTAATATTATTTAGAAATTTTTGGCTCAGCAAAAGCTGTAAGCTTTAATGCCTCGTCGCCTTTATATTTCTCAATATTTACAAGAGCTGTATGGCTGATGTTACCATTTGCTAGCTTACTTGTTGGGATATCTATGGTTAGCACGTTTGCACCGCCATTTTTACAAATTCCACTATCAAAACCGTCATACCAAGCGCCCTCAGCTAGTTTTACAACGCCCTCTTTGATGTTTTTAGTAACATGAGCACCTGCCAAAACCTCACCACGTGCATTAAATACACGCACCAAGTCGCCGCTTTGTACACCAAGCTCTTTTGCGTCTTTTTCGTTGATCCAGATAGGCTCGCGATTTGCGATAGCGTAGTTATCGCGAAGTGAAGTTTGGCTTAGCTGTGAGTGCAAGCGGTCTGTTGGGTGAGCGCTTATCATGTGATATTTAGCTGGTTTATCTTTCATGCCTAGCCACTCGATCGGCTCAAACCACATTGGGTGCGCTTTGCAGTCGTCATAGCCCATTTTCTCGATAGTCTCTGAGTAAATTTCTATAAGACCACTTGGAGTTCCAAGAGCGTTTAGTACAGGATCCTCTCTAAATTCGCCAAATCTCACCCAGCTATCGCTATCTTGAGATGAGGCAAATGTAACTGGCTTATTCTCGTTCCAAAACTCTTCAAATGGCTTCATATCAGTAGTTAGCTCTGGCACAGCCTTGACCTGAGCGTAGGCTGAGTCATAGTACTCTTTGATCCAGTCAAACTCATCCTTGCCGTTATCTGTGTAGGCAATTACTAAATTTTTAGCATAAGCCTTGCAAAGATCAGTGAAAATTTGGTAGTCGTCTCTTGCCTCGTGGTATTTCTCAACGACTTGTTTCATCGGCACTATGTTCATATTTGAGTAGTCACCAGTCATGGTGATATCGTTTCTCTCGTACTCTGTAGTGACTGGAAAGACAATATCAGCCATTTTTGCTGTCGGTGTCCAGTATGATTCATGTACGACAACCGTTCTTGGCTTTCTCCACGCTTTTAAATTTGTATTTGTATCTTGGTGGTGCACAAGTGGGTTACCGCCGACCCAGTAGATAAAGTCGATATCTGGATAGGTGATCTTTTTGCCGTCGTGGTCGATCACTTTACCAGGATGTAGCAACGCATCAGCAATCCTTGCGACCGGGAAGGCATAGTTGGTTGCTTTTTGTAGCCAACTTTGGCCTGTACCTGCTGCTGCAGCTGCCTTTGCGACGAAGCGACCTCGTTTGTCAAACTCACCTGTGTCTGTGCCAATAAACTCGCCCTTATCGTTAAATTTACCCACACTTGCGCTATTTATGCCGCCGATGACCGCACCTTTACAAGTCGGAGCGCCGCCGTTTGAGTAATGGTAGCTAAGGCCAAATCCCCCACCAGGAAGTCCGATCTGACCAATCATAGCTGCTAGTGTCACCATCGCCCAGTGTGGTTGCTCGCCATGGTGAGCGCGCTGCATACCCCAACCACTCATTATCATCGTGCGGTTTGCAACAAATGTATCAGTTAGCTCTTTTAAAGTATCTTTATCAATGCCACAAATTTTGCTCGCCCACTTTAAATTTTTAGGAGTATTGTCTGTCTTACCAAGTAGATATGGGAGAAATTTATCAAAGCCTGTTGTGTAGGTTTCAACGAAATTTTTATCATACTTGCCGCTCTCATATAGGTAGTGCATCATGCCAAGCATCATTGCTGTGTCGGTGTTTGGCACTGGGGCGATCCACTGAGCGTTATCAAAGTATTGCGCTGTGTCGCTCTTGATAGGATCGATGATGATCACTTTGATATCTTTTTTGTTTTTGAGCTCTTCAAAGTATTTAAAGCCCTGCTCGTCGGTGCTAGTCCAAGCTATGCGAAGTGTCGCAAGTGGGTTTGCACCCCAGATGACTACGACTTTTGAGTTTTCAAGCACGACTGGCCAGCTGGTTTGCTGCTCATAGACCTCGATACTACCAACAACGTGAGGCATTATGATCTGGCTAGCACCTGTTGAGTAGTCCCCTAACGAGCCAACAAAGCCACCACTAAGGTTCATAAATCTATGAAGTAAAATTCTTGAGTTATGCACGTTACCGCTTGATTTCCAGCCATAGCTACCTGCAAATACACTTTGTAAGCCTTTTTGTGCTCTTGTTTTTTTCAGCTCTCTTGCAACTAGCTTGATCGCCTCTTCGTAAGGCACCTCAACCCACTCATCCTTGCCGCGAAGCTCTGGCTTTGGACTATCTGGATTTTCAAGGTAGCTCTTTCTTACTGCTGGGCGCTTGATACGACTTTTGTAGATCATATCTGGTGTATAGTGCTGAAGCGGATTGTAAATTTCACTTGTTTTTTGGATAGGCTCTGACTTTACTGCAACGCCGTTTTTGGTTGTCACTTTTAGCATACCCCAGTGGGCAGCTGTGATGACCTCGCTATCTCTTAAAACACTCTTTTTTACGCCATCAGCAAATAAATTTGAAGCTGTTACGCTTGAAAGCAAAGGTGTCGCTGCAATTGCTGTAGCACCTTTTTTTAGAAATTCTCGTCTGTTCTCGTTCATCTTATCTCCCTTTCATTTTTAAGTTTTCTTTTAAATAAGCTAAACTTTAATATTTGTTTTTACTCGCCGCTACAAAAGTTTTCCTTATTTACCTAGGTTTACGTCAGATGAGTGTTTTTGAAGGTATTCAACAACCAACCACTCGTCTTTTTTCTCTATTGCGGTTCTGCCGATCATTGATTTTAGAAGTGACGGCCATTGGTTAGCGTTGAAATGTGTGGTTTGAGGCAACGCATGGCAAACACCACAACTCTCCTTATACATCTTGTCAGCTTTTGCAAACATCGCGTTTACGTCAGTGCTAAAGCCATCTTTTTGAACAAAAACTGTTGTTTCTACTTCATTCCATTTACCGTTTTTGCCCTCTTTGATCACTTTAATATCAAAAGGTGCAGTTTTTGCAAATGCCACCGAGATAATCCTCGCGCCATCAGCAAAATAAACTACGTTGCTAACGGCTGGATTTTGATAGCCTTTTACTTTAATTTGCGCTCTGTCACCGCTTGTTTGTAAAATTTCAACTGCGTTGGTTGGTAGCAGTCTGCCTATACTTTTTGTTGAGATAGCATCACCGTAAACATCTTTTACAGCATCTGTGTAGTTTACACTAGCACCAAATGCCGCACAAGCCACGATGGTTGATAGAATGATTTCTTTCATATTTCTCCCTTCAAAATGAAATTGTTCAAATTTTAGGAGCTTTTTAATTAATTACAAATTAAAATTAAAAATATAATTTAAGAATAATGCAGAAAATTTTATTTAAAAATGAGTAAAAATACACCAGACACGATAAGACAAATGGCTAAAATTTCTTTGTAATTTAGCCTTTCACCAAGAAAGACAACAGCCAAAATGATAGCCAGCACAACGCTAAATTTATCAACCAAGGCTACTTGATAGACCTTGCCTGCCTGCATAGCTTTAAAATACATGAGCCAAGATAGTCCGGTTGCTATGCCACTTAGTATGAGAAAGAGCCAGTTTTTAGGACTTAGCGAGCTTAATGGTTGCCATTTTTTAGCCACACTTAAAAGCAAAACAAGCATAAAAATAACAACGATCGTTCTTATAAATGTCGCAAAATCGCTGTCAATGTCCTTTACACCAAGCTTTGCAAAGATCGCTGTAAGTGCAGCAAAAACGGCTGAAAGAGCTGCGTAGATAAACCACTCTGGCATTTTTATCCTTATAAATTTAAAGGGGCAAATTTGCTTCGCCCCAAGCTAAATTTATCCCTCGTAATCGCCAAGCATATCAACTGTTGGCACAAAATATAGGGCACCAGTTACTGGCGTACTAAAGTCAAGTAGCCTATCTGAGTTGCCCTTTGGCTCGCCGATAAACATCTTTTTAAGCATAAGCTCAACCGTTGAAAACGTGCTCGCATAAGCGATGAAATAAGTGCCAGTTTTGCTGCCTTCTGTAAATGGCATATTGCCACGCACGACCTTTTTATCATCTCCGACGTTTGCAGCAGCTGAGTGTGAATTTGTAGGTTTTACATCCTCGCTCATCTCGATATCAAGCTCTTTTGAGCGGCCTATTACCTTTTCTTGCTCGCTTACGCTTGTAGCGTTCCACTCTTTCATGTTATGGAAATATTTTTGTACAAAAACGTAGCTGCCGCCTTTAAATTTAGCGTCCTCATCGCCAACTTTAGCAAAGAAGTCTCTCTCCTCGCCCTCAGGATTTTCAGTGCCATCAACAAAGCCAATTATCGCCCTGCCGTCATGATACTTAAAGCCTTGCGTCTCGTCTGTAAGCTCTGCAAATTTAAAAAGCACAGCTTTTATTGCTTGAGCCATATCGAAGCAATCAGGTGCATTTAAAGCGCGAATATGGATATGGATATCGCCCTTTGTGCTAACAGCCTCGTGTTTATCGCCTTTGATCGCTTTAAAATTTACAAGCTCTTTTGGCAGATCTTTTGAAATTTCAAGCTTTTTCCAAGCATCATGACCCACGCCAAGGACGCAGTTTACATTTTCATTTGCGCCAAATCTAATCTTGGCAGTTTTATTTAAATTTACAACCAAGGCACAAAGCTCGGCAAACCCCTCTTTACAAGCCTTTTTATCAGCTGTTAAAACCCATGTTTGAAAGACGGTATTGTTGCCTGGAGTTTGTGTGACCTCTTGAGAACTAAAACTCATTTTTTCTCCTTTAAATTTATGCGATATTTTCTAAATTTAGCTGTGAATTTATCTGCTCATCGTTATCATCAAAAACAAATTCGACCTTGTTTGCCCCAAAGCTCTTTGCTATCGCTTCAAGCGTGTCGCGAGCCGATTTATGTATCTTGCTTTGAAGCTGTGAGATAAGACGAACACTCATCTTTTTCACTTCACTTCTAGCCTCTTCTATAAGTCTGTTTTTGTCCTCTTCTGTAAATGTGCTTCCAAAAAAACCATTTAGCGAATCAGGCAGCAAAAATGGTATAAATTTGCCATTTTTCTCATCATAAAATTTCATATCTGCGATTGAGAATTTATACTTACATGGGGGCATTTTTATTTTGTAGCTAGAGTTTGCGATCTGCATGATCTCGAGTCTAGGGCTAGTTAGATCGTAGATGAAATTTATCTCAAACTCAAATATCATCGAAAGCTTCTTTTCGCTTACCAGCCACCTTAGATACTCTTTGCCAAAATTTCCAAACGCATGATCTGTCTTTGTAACGATCTCTTTGCTATAGACCTGAAAAACAGATAGCTCGCCGATGCTTTTTAGCTGCGAAATTTCAGTGCTGAGTGAGAGATTTTCGCTATCATCTTTTGCCTTTTTTAACGCCTTATTTGACCTATAAAATGCAAATACCAAAACAGCTAGTAAGATAGCTAATATCAAATTTGCATATTCGCTCATTTTTTCTCCTTTAAAGCTTGCTATTTTAGCTTAAATTTGTAAAGCAAAAGGAATTTTAGCTTGTTTTTTGCTATCTTGAAATCCACAAAATAGCAAAAAATTTTTAAAACAATTGAGAAAATGAAAAACCACTTTTTTCAAGCACTTCTTTGATCTTTTCTTGATGCTCAAGACCCTTTGTCTCAAGTGTGATAGTAATACTTGCATCACCATAATCAAGCCTTGTTGAGAAGCGATCGTAGTCGATCTTCACAATGTTTGCGTTTGCTGATTTGAGACTATCTGTTAGGCTCATGAGCGCTCCTGGCTTATCCACAAGCGTTATTTGCAAAGTCATCTTGCGGTGAGACTTGATAAGGCCCTTTTCAATGATGATAGAAAGTACCTGTACGTCGATATTTCCGCCACTTAGCACCACGCCTATCTTCGCACCTTTTTTAAATTTGATCTTATCATGCATAAGTGCTGCCACGCCAGCTGCGCCAGCTCCTTCTACAACGATCTTTTGAGTCTCTAGCAAAAACAAAATCGCAGTTGCGATCTCCTCGTCATCAACTTGCACAAACTCATCAACACACTCAATAATATTTGCCAGCGTGATCTCGCTCGCATCACGCACAGCGATGCCATCTGCTATGGTGCGGACTGATTTTGAGTTTATGCTCTTTTTAGCACCGTAGCTATTAAACATAGCTGGAGCGCCTTTTGCACCGACACAGATTACTTTTGTCTTTGGATTGACCTGCTTTATACAACTAGCCACACCACTAGCTAGCCCGCCACCTCCAACTGGGACGATGACTATATCAAGGTCGCTTATCTCATCTAGCATCTCAAGCCCAACAGTGCCCTGCCCCGCCATGACATACTCATCGTTAAATGGATGAACAAAGGTCATACCCTTATCTTTGGCGTAATTAACCGCAAAAGCGTACGCCTCATCGAAATTATCACCCTTTAAAATAACCTCTGCACCAAGGTCTTTCGTACCAGCAACCTTTAGAAGCGGGGTTGATTCTGGCATGATGATACAAGCGTGTACGCCAAATTCTTTCGCACTTATAGCTACACCTTGAGCGTGGTTGCCAGCACTTGCAGCCACGACACCACGCTTTCTCTCCTCATCGCTTAGGCTAGCTATTTTATTGTATGCGCCTCTTATTTTATAAGCTCCGGTTCGTTGTAAATTTTCCTCTTTTAGATAGATGCTTGCTCCCAAATTTTTACTAAGTTTCGCACTCAAAGCAAATGGAGTTTTATTTATAAAATGACCGATCGTGATCTTTGCTTGGATGATTTTATTTAGTGAAACCATTTTTTATTTTCCTTTTTTTAAATTATTCTTTTGCCCTTAGTAGCACGCCACACTCGATGTGATGAGTGTTTGCAAACTGATCAAAAATGGCAAATTTTATCACTTTATGGCTTTTACAAAGCTCTTTTAAATTTTCTTTTAGAGTCTCTGGATTACACGAGATATAGATGATGTTTTTAAAATTTTTGATGAAATTTACGACACTTTCGCTTAGTCCTGCACGAGGCGGATCGACAAGAACGTGAGAGAAGTTAAAATCGCTTAAATTTATATCCTTTAGTCTATTAAATTCCCTAATGCCAGCAAATGCGCTCATAAGCTCATCAGCATCCATTCGTAGAAATTTGATGTTTTTAGCTTTGTTTAGCTCACAGTTTTTGAGGGCATTTGCGATCGAGCTCTTTGAAATTTCAGTGGCAAGAACGTTTTTAAATTTAAACGAAAGCGGAATAGTAAAATTTCCATGTCCGCAGTAGAGCTCAAAAAGGTCAGCACTGCCTTGCACGCACTCTTTTGCCCAAGCTATCATCTTTTCATTTACGGCTCTATTTGGCTGGATAAAGGCATTCTCACTTAGGCTAAATTTATAAATTTCACCGCCAACGTCTAGCTCATCGATCAAATTTAGCTCACCACTTAGTAGCTTTTGCCCGCGAGATCTGGCAAGTATGGTGACATTAAGCTTGTTAGCTAAAATTTTCATAGCCGCATCAAACTCGCCATCAAGCCTTTTATGGTAAAGAAGTGTGACCAAAATACCACTTTTACAAGAGATAAATTCCACTCCAAAAAGCTTTGCGCGCAGTATTTCGTTCTCTTGCAAGTTATAAAGCAAGGTTGGCATAAGCTCTGAAATTTGCTCGCAAACCTTTGGACAATCATCTATAAAGACCTTTTTGTCCTTTTCGCTTGCATGCATCGTATAGCAAAGCTTTGTGCCTTCGTGCCAGATACCAAACTCAGCTCTTGTGCGGTAGTGTTTTGGTGTTGAGCTAAAAACGTCAACCTCACCATCATAAAACTCTGAAAAATTTTGTTTTATAAGATCAGTTTTAAATAAAATTTGCTCATCATAAGGAGTAAAAAGAGTGCAAGAGCCGCACTCTTTTAAATAATTGCAATCCAAATTTATGCTTCTACTTTCTTTCCAACAAATCTAACTAGTGCCCAAATCGCTAAAAATCCGCAAGGAAGCGCGATCCAAACACTAAGACCAAGAGCAACTGGCAAGTAACCAACTAGCACACAAACCGCACAAACGCTAAGCGCATATACCATTTGAGTTGAGACGTGATCGATATGATTACATCCTGCGCCCATTGATGAAAGGATCGTAGTATCCGATATCGGCGAGCAGTGATCACCAAAGATTGCACCTGTAAGCACGCCTGAGATATTTACGATCATATATGCATGCATAGCGTCACCATCTAAGCCGTAGTTTTTGCCAACTGCGTAAGCTAGTGGGATAGCAAGAGGCATCAAAATACCCATCGTGCCGTAGCTTGTTCCGGTTGAGAAGCTAATAAATGAACCAAGGATAAAAACAGCAACTGGCAATATAAATTTAGGCGTTGAAGAGCTTAATAGATCAACCAAATATCTTGATGTGCCAAGCTCTTTGATAACAGCACTAAGGCTCCAAGCAAGAAGCAAGATCACAACTGTAATTATCATAGTCTTCCAGCCCTTTACCCATGTGCTAATAGCCTCTTTTACGTCAAAAATTTTACGCCAAACGCCCATTGTGATAGCTACGATACTAGCAAGTAATGCTGCTTGAAATAGCGATGTAGCCGAGTCTGCCGCGCCAAAAGTATCTTTAAAAGTAGAAAAAGCAAGCGGATTAGCGAGTGCATTTTTAAGAGTATCACCCTCAAGTGCAGCAAGACCACTAAAATAAAAACTAGTAAATGCGCCAATGACCAGCACAAGAAGTGGCACAACAGCATTTGCAGCACTTAGTTTTACACCCTCTTTTGGCTCAAGTGTTTTATCTTCAAGATCTTGAATTTGAGTTTTACCTGAGTGAAGCTCACCTCTTCTAGCGCGTCTTTCAGCTAATAGCATTGGTCCGTATTCACGTTGCATCAAGGCTGTACAGACTATAAAAAATAAGATGAAGAGGTTGTAAAATCTATATGGAATTGTCTCGATAAATATAGAATAAGCGTTAATACCAGTCTCTCCAACTAGCTCATAGCCCTTTTCGATGAGTGAAACCTCAAGCCCAACCCATGTCGAGATGATAGCAATACCAGCGATCGGTGCTGCAGTAGCATCTATAATAAAAGCTAGCTTTTCGCGACTTATTTTAAATTTATCGCTTATTGGTCTCATGATTGGACCTACTATTAGAGCATTTGCATAGTCATCGAAAAATACAAAGATACCCATCAGCCATGTTGAAATTTGAGCTGAAATGCCGCTTTTTGCCTTTTTACTAAGCCAAAGAGCAACCGCCTTTGTACCACCCATCTTTGTGATGAGTGCGACCACACCACCGATACAAAGCACTTGAAGTAAAATTCCTGAATCAGTCTTATCAGCCATTGATTCAACGACCCTTGAAACGATACCTGTAAAGCCTTTTACGATACCCATAAAGATGTTTTCATTGATGATATTTATGAGAAATGTTCCGCTAAAAACACCTATAAATAGCGACAAGATGACGTCTTTTGTGATAAAAGCAAGTGCTATTGCCACAACAGGTGGTATAAGCGTAAATACGCCATAAATTTCAGCGTTTCTCTTTGCCACTTCTGGATCGACACCAAAAAGCGCAACGCTAAAAAAAAGTAATAATAAAATTTGTCTCACAAGAACTCCTTAAAATTTTTCTATCGCAAGCCCAGCCCAAGTCTGCGTATTTGCCATGACTTCGACTCTATTTATATTGACACTTCCGGGCATATTTAGACAATTTACCAAAATAGTCGCAATATCCTCAGATGTGATGAAATTTGTGTTTTCATAAAGACTATCCGCCTTTGCCTTATCTCCCCTAAATCTAACCTCGCTAAATTCGGTTTTGCAAAGCCCTGGTTCGATGTTTGTCACCCTGATATTTGTACCGACTAGATCGTTTCTTAAATTTAAACTAAACTGCTTTACAAAGGCTTTTGTGGCACCATAAACATTACTTCCAGGATATGGCCATGAGCCAGCTGTCGAGCCAATATTAAAGATATAGCCCTTTTCTTGCTTATAAAGTAGTGGCAAAACCGCCTTTGTCGAGTAGATAAGACCCTTGACGTTAGTGTCTATCATCGCCTCAAAGTCCTCTACTTTCGCATCTATTGTCTTTTCAAGTCCAAGCGCCATACCAGCGTTATTTACAAGCACTTCGATGTCCTTAAATTTATCAGGCAGGCTCTCTACCGCTTTAAAAACAGCCTCTTTGTCGCGTATGTCAGCTACGATGATATGCGTATCGCCAAGCTCGCTTGCAAGCCTCTTTAGCCTATCTTCGCGCCTTGCAAGAGCGACTATCTTGTAGCCCTCTTTTGAGAGTCTTCTGGCGATCGCCTCGCCAAATCCAGATGTTGCACCAGTTACAAAAGCTGTCTTTTTCATGATTTTTCCTAATTGAAATTTGGTTTTAAACCCAAATTTTCTAAAAATTTGATCGTCTTTTCGTTTTGTTCTTTCATGGCATAGTCAAGCGCATTAAACCCAGCGTCATCAGTGGCATTAATATCAGCGCCATTATCCATCAAAAGTTTTAAAATTTCTGGTGTTGCATGAGCTGCTGCATGCATAAAAACGCTTCTGTTTGTATGCTCTAGGCCGCATGTATCTTCAACCTGCGTCATACCCAAATTTATCATATTCATCTTGGCATTTTCGTCTATGTAGCTCTCATTTGCATTGGCACCATTTTTTAGCAAAAGCTCACAAAGTGGCTTATCGCTAAACTGCACAGCATAAAAAAGTACACTTTTTCCAAAGAAATTTTTGTGATTTACATCGGCTTTATTTGCAAGTAAAATTTTTACGTTTTCTATATTTTTTAAAGCAAAAAATAGCGGTGTCTCATCACCCAAATTCACATCGGCCCCACGCCTTATGATCTCTTTTATCATATCGCTACTTTTTTCGTTTAAAAGCGCGATATTAAGTAAATTTGTAAGCTCAGCGGTACTGAAATTTTTTGAGTAAAGTAAATTTGCCAGCTCATCGGAATTTATCCTTTGTGCCATTATATTTTGCTCAGGCGTTAAAATTTTAGCTTTATTTACATTTTTACCAACGCCAAAAGTCAAAAACTCATTTACCACGCTAGTTGCGTAGTAAGCGGCACTTGGTGTATCAAGTCCCAGACTTTCATAAAATTTTACAAGCGGAGTTTGAGCGTTTTTGTAAGCTTCGATAAATTTTTTATATTTTAAAAAATTAAATAAGCTCTCGTTTGCCCAGTATCTAAGATACTCCATTCTAGCGTCTTTTTCGCTCTCAGCAACCTCTGGCTTTGCAAGCTCTTTTTGATAAAGCTCAGGAACAAATGATGCTTTTAGCAAAAGCCATCTAAGCTTGTTTAAATTTTCTTTATAAACTCTATCACCAACGCAACTTTGTGACTCGCTTCTAATAGCTATACTCGTCTCAAAAAGCTCTTTTACCTCTTTTAAATTTAAAAGTGAGCCATCGCAATAAAATAGCCCCTCATTCGTGTAAGCAAGATCGTTTGGAGTAGTTTTAAAGCTCTCTTTTTTGGCAAGATCACTGCACTCTAAAGCGTGTAAATTTATCAAAGAACAAACGCTAAAAAAGAGAAAAAAAACTACTTTTTTCATCAAAGCTCCTTAAAATTTCGCGATATTGTAACAAATTTATATACTAAACTCGCTTATTTCATTAAAATTTAGATATTTATAAATTTCATCTTTATTTAAGCTAAGACTATCTTTTACTATCTTTTTATATTCACCTACACTTGGTAAACGTCCAAGTAGCGCACAAACAGCAGCTAGCTCGGCACTTCCTAGATAGACCTTCGCACCCATGCCCATTCTGTTGTCAAAATTTCTAGTTGAAGTAGAAAATACCACTGCATTGTCGTTTACTCTCGCTTGATTGCCCATACAAAGCGAGCAGCCTGGCACCTCCGTCCTTGCGTTTAATCTTTTAAAAATTTCATAAACACCCTCATCTTCAAGTGTGCTTTTATCCATCTTTGTCGGCGGTGCTATCCAAAGCCTAGTTGTAAGCTTGCTCTCATGCTCCAAAATTCTAGCAAGCGCCCTGTAATGGCCGATATTTGTCATACAGCTTCCCACAAAGACCTCGTCGATTTTATGCACTCTTTTGTAATCAACTAAAATTTCGCTTAGCGTTGCCACATCGTCTGGGTCATTTGGACACGCCAAAATCGGCTCATCTATCTGAGCTAGATCGATCTCCAAAATTTCAGCGTATTTTGCATCTTTATCGGCTCTTAAAAGTGTTGGATTTTCTAGCCATTTTTGCATCTTCTCTTTTCGTCTAAGCAAAGTCTCACGGCTCTCGTAACCAGCTTTTATCATCGCATCAATTAGCGCGACGTTTGAGCGAACATACTCCACAATACTATCAACGCTTAAATTTACCACGCAAGCCGCCGCCGAGCGTTCAGCCGAAGCATCACTTAGCTCAAACGCCTGCTCTACTTTTAGACTCTCAAGCCCTTCTATCTCTAAAATTTTACCCGCAAAAACATTCTTTTTGTTTTTCTTCTCAACGCTTAAAAGCCCTTTTTTGATCGCAAAATAAGGTATCGCATTGACAAGATCGCGAAGTGTCACGCCCTCTTTTAGCTCGCCTTTAAATTTGATCAAAACCGACTCTGGCATATTTAGTGGCATCATTCCAAGCACCGCTGCAAACGCCACTAGACCACTTCCCGCTGGGAAGCTGATACCAATAGGAAATCTCGTGTGGCTATCTCCGCCAGTACCCACCGTATCAGGCAGTACCATGCGGTTTAGCCAAGAGTGGATGACGCCATCGCCTGGTTTTAGACTCACACCGCCACGTAAATTTATAAATTTTGGTAAGCTCTCATGCATCACAAGATCGCTTGGCTTTGGATAAGCGGCCGTGTGGCAAAAGCTTTGCAGAACAAAATCCGCGCCAAAACTAAGGCTTGCGAGCTCTTTTACCTCATCTCTAGTCATCGGCCCTGTCGTATCTTGCGAGCCAACAGTTAAAATTTCTGGCTCCACATAAGCTCCGGCTCTAATGCCAGCCACGCCACAAGCCTTGCCGACCATCTTTTGAGCCAGTGTATAGCCACCACTCTGCTCTTTTGGCTGATCTGGCTTTATAAAAATTTGCTCCTCGCCAAGCCCTAGAGCCTCTCTGGCCTTTTTGGTCACTTGGCGCCCTATCATAAGTGGTATCCTGCCACCCGCTCTTATCTCGTCGCTTAGAGTATTTGGACTTAGTTTAAAATTTGCCACGAGCTTTTTCTCGCTACCAATAAGCTTATAAATTTCGCCTTTAAATGGATAAATTTCTATCTCATCGCCCATCTCAAGCTCATTTACGTTTGCAACTATTGGCATTGCACCGCTGTCTTCCGCGGTGTTAAAAAATATAGGAGCTATGGTAGTGCCGATCACGATGCCGCCCGTTTTTTTATTTGGCACGCCCTCGATCTCATCGCCAAGGTGCCACTGGATCGAGTTTATACCGCTCTTTCTGCTGCTGCCAGTGCCAACCACGTCGCCAACATACGCCACTTTTTTACCACGAGTTTTGAGCTCTTTTAAAATTTCTAGACCCTCAGGCATCTTTTTAACAAGCATTGCTTTTGCGTGAAGTGGTATGTCGGCCCTTGTATAGGCCTCACTTGCAGGGCTTAGATCATCTGTATTTGTCTCACCAGGTACTTTAAAAACGACTGCGTTTATACAGGTTTCGATTGGCTTTTTATGCGTAAACCACTCTGCGTTCGCCCAAGAAGTAAGTACCTCTTTTGCAAATTTATTGCTACTTGCTAGCTTTACGATCTCGTCAAAATATTCATGCACCAGAATGATATTTTTTAGCTCATTTGCTGCAGCACGCACAATATTTTCATCGCTATTTTTTAGCGCTCGCACCAAAATTTCCACGTTATATCCACCAAGCATCTTGCCTAAAATTTTAATAGCACGCATAGCATCAAGGCCGCTAACAGCAAGCCCGTCTATCACTTCACCAAGAAATTCTGCCTTTATCTTCGCTGCATCATCAACGCCAGGATTAATACGAGTTTCAAGCAAACTTATAAGAAATTTTAGCTCGCTTTGTGCCTTTTCGTCGCAACTAGACTTGCTGGCAAGTTTTATTAGCTCGCAAACTTCGCTTGTTTGCTTGGCATTTAGCGCAAGCGGTGGTACGCCCTCTTTTTCTCGCTCGCTCACGTGTTTTTCGTAGTCGGTAAAAAAGCTCATGAAATTCCTTTGTGGTTTTTGCTCGTTATTTTTAGTCTAAAATCGCTAGCTTTGCTTGCATTTTATCAAAAAGCAAAACAAACTAAAGTAAAATTTGCCCAAAATTTCAAATTTCAAGGAGCAAATGTGTCAAAAGCTTACCTAAAATCGCCTATCGGAATTTTAGAGATCGTTGCCAGTAAAAATGGAATTTGCGAGATAAATTTTGTAGATAAATTTGAAAAAATAGCGGTAAAAGATGAAAATTTAAAGCTTTGTTTGGATGAGTTAGAGGCTTATTTTAATGGTGAGCTTAAAAAATTTAGTGTGAAGCTTGATATAAAAACAACTAATTTTAGAGCAAAAATTTACGAGGCCTTACAAAAAGTACAATACGGAGAAACGACTACATACGCAGCTCTTGCACTTGCCGCAGGTCACAAAGATGCCTACCGAGCAGCAGGATCAGCAAATGCTAAAAATCCAGTGCCTATCATCATCCCTTGCCACAGAGTGCTAGCTAGTAACGGGCTTGGCGGCTATTCTGGCGGAGATGGTCTACCAACTAAAATTTGGCTTTTAGAGCATGAAGCAAAGCATAAATAGCTAAAAATTTACAGCAAAATAAAAGTCCGGCAAATTTTAAAGCGAACGTTTCTAAAATTTATCAGAGTATTTGAAACGCATGCAGTGCTTTAGCGCCATTGAATGCACCTTGAACGTGAGGGATCTAGCGGATTTAAAAAGGAAGATAAGAGGACAGCCTCGTAATTTGAGTCCTCTTGTCTCTCTTTTGAATAAAAAGGAATTTACAAATTTAATCAAGCTGTCTTTACAAATTTTAAAATTCCATTCACTCGCAAGAACTAAAATCTAAATTCGCTTACCGCTTAGTTCAAATTTTAGAGCTGAAATTACTCGTTCATGAAATTTTAAAATTTACTTGACACTCACTTGATTTAACAAAGCAATTTTACAAATTTTAAAACTTTACGCACTTATCTTAGCAACTTACCAAAATTCAGTTTTCATTATTTGCTTGTCACTGAAATCGAAGCGCGATATGCTCGTTCATAAATTTTAAAATTTATTTTTCTCTGCTGTGCTGCATGTGCTTATAATGTTTAAATTATTAATTGCTTTTATTCGTTATATGACTTTTTGTTTGGATTTAGAATCGTCAAAAATTTATAAATTTCCCTAGCCCTAATCTCACTTAGGACTAGAGAAAAATTATTTTTTAGCTACAAGAGCATTTTTTAACACGTCATCGATCGTATCAACGGCGATGATCTTCATATAGGCTTTTACTTCAGTTGGGATATCGACAAGATCGCGGTCATAGTTTTTACGAGGTATCAAGGCTGTTTTGATGCCTGCTTTGTGCGCGGCGATTAGCTTCTCTTTTAGACCACCGATCGGTAGCACTCTACCAGTTAGCGTGATCTCACCAGTCATTGCAATGTCATGTCTTACCTTTGTATCGGTTAGTATCGATGCGATCGCAGTTGCCATCGTGATGCCAGCGCTTGGTCCGTCTTTTGGCACAGCACCCTCTGGTACGTGCAAGTGAAGGTCATAGCGTCTATAAACGTCGCTGGCTTCTAGCTTGTGCTTGTCATCGTCAAATTTTGGCACGATAGTCATCGGTACTTTTATTTTTTTGTTGTCTATTAGCACTTTAACAACACTAAATGCGATCTGAGCACTCTCTTTCATCACATCGCCTAGCTGTCCTGTGATTTGCATGCTGCCTTTACCCTGGATCCTGATAGCCTCGATCCTTAGTACGTCGCCGCCGACGCTCGTCCATGCAAGGCCATTTACCAAGCCTATCTGATCTTTTTTATCCGCTGGCTCGATCTCATAGACCTTTTTCTCTAAAAATTCTTTCAAATTTTTAGCCGTGACGCTGATCTTGCCCTCATTTTTTTTAGTGAGGATATTTTTGGCGACTTTTCTTAATATATCAGCGATCCTGCGGCGTAAATTTCGCACGCCACTCTCTCTTGTATAGTCGCTGATAATTAGCTCAAGTGCCTCTTTGCTGATACTCACATCACTTGGTTTTAGCCCGTGTTTTTTAAGCTCTTGAGGCAAGAGATATTTTTTAGCGATCTCAAATTTCTCTTGTGGGGTGTATGAGCTAAGCTCGATAAACTCCATCCTGTCGCGAAGTGCGGCTGGGATCATGCTCACATCATTTGCTGTAGCGATGAAGATAATCTTGCTAAGATCGATGTTGAAATTTAAGTAGTAATCTCTAAATTTATTATTTTGCTCAGGATCTAAAATTTCAAGTAAAACAGCAGTCGGATCGCCTCTGTAGCTTCTGCCAACCTTATCGATCTCATCTAAAACAAACACTGGATTCATCTGCTTGGCTTCTATGAGCCCTTGAACGATGCGCCCTGGCATAGCGCCTATGTAGGTGCGGCGGTGTCCTCTTAGCTCGTTTACGTCCTCAAGTCCACCAAGTGCGATCCTAACTAGCTCGCGTTTTAGCGCCTTTGCGATCGAGTTTGCGAGGCTAGTTTTACCTACGCCTGGAGGGCCTGCAAAGCATAAAATAGCGCCATTATTTACCTTTTCGCCAACACCTCTAAGCTCCAAAAGCTCACGCAAAGCAAAATACTCCTCGATGCGCTCTTTTGGCTTCTCTAAGCTGTAGTGATCGGCATTTAAGTGTTTGCTCACTTCAGCGATAGATGATTTTTTCTTAGCTACATTTTCAAATGGAATTTCAAGTACCCAGTCAAGATAGCTTTGCAAAGTATTTGCGTCAGCTGAGTCTGGGTGCATACGCGAAAGCTTATCTATTTGTTTTTTGATCTCTTTGTAAGCGTCCTCGGCCATAAATTTCTTCTTCGCATCAAGCTTTTTGCGGTACTCTTCAAGCTCCTCTTCACGGCTCGTATCCGCTCCAAGCTCAGCTTGAATTTGCTTTAGCTGCTCTTTTAAAAAATACTCTTTATTTGTCTTATCAATCTTTGAATGGACTTTATTTTTTATCTCTTTTTGAAGTTTATTTGCCTCGATCTCTTCGATGACGTAGTCAATTAGTTTTAGCAAGCGCTGCTCTAAATTTTCTTCGACAAAAAAGCTATAAGCGATCTGTTTTTTTAGACGAAGCGCGCTTGAAACTAGGTCGCAAACTCTGATCGCTTCAGCGCTCTCTTCGATCGTTTTTAAAAGATCAGGTGGGAAAAAGTGGCTAAACTGCGAAAGCTCTCTTACTTTTTCTCTTAAAACTACGATGAGAGCGTCAGTTTTGACCTGTGATGGACGTTTGACGTGGAGCATATCGACAATGCCACGGAGCGGATTTATGCCTGATTGTTTTAAAATTTTACCTTTGTCGATGCCCTGAAATAGTACTTTTACACGTCCATCGGGTAGTGGCACACGGCGCATTATCGTGCCGATAACGCCAGCATCATAGATACCATCAAAGTCTCTAGCGCCGTCTTGCTGAGGCTTTGTAGGCACTACAAGGATTGGAGTCTCTTCTTGTATGGCAAGTTCAAGTGCCTTTAAATTTTCATCGTCGCTTAAAAAAAGCGGAGTTATCATAAATGGATATAAAAATAGCTCATCCTCAACGATAATGGGAATTTCGGTTGGGAAGCCTTTGTTTTCGTTTATTTGCAAAATTTCTCCTATTCAAACAGTTTTCTATACCATGCTACATCAGGTTTGATAAGATCTGAGTTTTTAAACGGCGACTCTTCTAGCTTTTGCTCGTAAATTTTAGCCGAAACATCACGACCAGTCCTATTGTAAAGATCAGCTATTTGCATATCTAGGAAGTAAAGCGCGAGTTTGAATTTAATAAGCATAGTCTCAATAAGTGGCTTATATTCAGTATTTGGATACATATAAAGAAATTTCTCGATCTCTGTTACGCTATCTTCCATAAGCTTTTGGTTGCGGTTTGGCTGAGTAAATGAGTCAAAATTTGCTTTTATCTTTAGATACTGAGCAAACTCTGTTTTTGGGCCGTTGTCGCCATATCTTTTGATATACTCGTCAAGATAGTGATTTGCCATTAGATACTCTTCATCATTTGCGTGAGCTTGGGCAAGGATAAGTAAAATTTGCTCCAAAAGGGGGCTTGCTACGTGTTCACTAGCCATTGAAACATAGTGTTTATCAGCCGCTTCAAGATCACCATCTTTTATATCAGCGATAACCTGAGCGTACCACTCATCAGGAGTTAGATTGTAAAGCTCGGTATATTTTTCAGCACAACCACTAAAAAGCCCCAAAAGAGCTACAACTGCTAGAATTTTAGAAAATCTTTTCATGCTTTTCCTTAAAAAGTTTAAATCCTCGTATTCTACATTTTTTGCTATTATTTTTGTATAAATTTTTTAAAACTATGATAAAATACGGCAACTTTACAAAATAGGAGTTAGTATGATTTTTAGTGTTAAAAGCCCTATTTTAGGCTTTGAGCATATCAAAACGATGGAGTTAATTGAACTTGATAAATTTTTTGTTAAGCTAGCAAGCAAAGATGATGAGACATCTTTTACAATGATAAATCCTTTTGCATTAAGAAGCTACGAATTCGATATTCCAAGCTATTATGAAGATCTTATGGAGATTAAAGAAAGCTCTCAACTTAGAATTTATAACATTATCGTTGTTGCACTCCCGCTTGAAAAATCAACTGTAAATTTTATAGCTCCTATCGTTTGCAATATGGACAATATGACCTTATCTCAAGTCGTTTTAGACATTGCCAAATATCCTCAGTACGGGCAAGCTGAAATGATAGAAAATTTTATACAAAAATAGTAGCTAAAAGCTTTTAAAAATCTAAGGAGAGATTTTTTATTGTTATTTAGAGGATTTGTTGTGAAGATAGCATACTTACTCTGTTTTATTGTCACGTTTGGTTTTTGTGCACCCAGAGCTTGTACGACAGCAGAAGCAGCATCTATTGGTTGTAGTGGAGCAAATTATTCTTGCTTTATAGACGCTGAAGAGTACCAAGACAACTCTTCTAAAAATATCCCACATTGCATAAGAAAATCTGATAGAACCTGGACGATAGATACCAATAGCTTTTCTTCAGGCTTAGCACAAGATCACTATCATATTTACGTTGAGCAATTTTCTCCATGGAATAAACGATCATTAATAGGCATGTGGGATGATCACTCTAAAGGCTTAAGACAAAGATCAATAAATGGCAATCTAAATACCAGAGTAAATGGCGATATAGCTACCATTGGTGCTACCATTATGATTCCACAATACACTGGATATAATTTTGTTCCAGATCCATCTAACGTAACAAAAACATCATCTACAGCCGATAGAATATTTTTAGATACTGGTAATTTTTCGTCTAGCAATTACACACTTTGTCAAACAACATATATTTACAATCCTAGCAAGCATCCTTATTGTAAAAATTCATCCTCTTCCACATTTGATTTTAGTGAGAAAAATACCTTTATACAAAATAATTTAAAAGGCAAAAACGTAGTCTATGCCAGGCTTTATTGGGGCGGCTCTCTTTATCAAAACTGGGCCATAAAAAATCTTGGGTCAAATTTATATATAAGTGCTTTAAATTACATAAAAGGATATAGCAGGATTGATTTTAAAGCTCCTGGAAAAAATGTAATTACAATAGATGCTGATCCAAAAGATGTCTTTTGGTTTGGCTCATTTAGTGAGTATAAACCAAAATCAATGACTCTTGAATCATATAATCAAAACGAGTCCAATAGCTACTATGTAAAAGCTGGAATAAACTACCAATATGTAGCAAGTGCTGATGTAACAGATATAGTTAGAGACTCTCTTGGTACTAGTGAGTCAGATAGGACATTTTATGCTGGTAATATCAGATCCACTACGATTCCCTTTAGTGATGAATTTATAGACCCAAATGATGGCATATATAAGGTAAACAATTCCACTAATAGAAAACTAAAAAAAACATACGGCACGCTACTATTCTCACCAGTTCAAGGACAAAATGGCTACTGGATACAATCCATCGCACCACAATTTGCAGCTTGGAGTTTGGTCATAATTTATGACTTTGATGATAAAACTGCCGCAGCAAACAATATAGAGCCAAAGCTTGTTAGTATATTTGATGGATTAGAAAGACTTGCAGCAGACTGGATGAAGTCAAGCGATCCATTTGGTACTGTAAAGAGCTCAACCATAGATGTAAAATTTGAAAATATCTACACACCAAAAGCAGGAAATATAGATGCTTCGCTTACAATGTTTTCATTTGGTGGCAAGCCAGAAACAAAAGGTGAAGATATCAAGATAAAAAATGGTGGTAGCTATCAGAGTATCACCAGCGGATATAACGCGCAAGGCGATCAGTTTAACTCAACTATGACAAAATTTGGACAACTTATAAATCCAGGTAAAAAATTTCACTCTCAAGCAGACTTAGATATATTTGATATATCGGACAAAATGTCATATGCTCAAAAAGAAGCAGATATAAAATTTACAGTTACAACGATTAAAAGCTCAGGCGGTGCTAATGTCGTAAGTGCTGACCGTATAAATTTAGCTCTAGTTGGCTTCTCTTCTCGTATATATAAACCAGATGTTTGCTATATGGAATATATTTATGCAAAAAAACCTAGCGATAGTACTTTTACAAAGGTGCAAGAAAATACTCCGACGGTAGTGCCAGCAAATACTATTTTAAAAACTTTCGTTGAAGTTACAAATAATACTAATGAAGCTGCCCAAGACTTTGCGCTAAAAGCTACAATAGATCCAAGTCAAATTTATAATCCAAACTCAACTTACATTTACGCAGATAAAGCATCACAAGGGCCTAGTGATCTGCTTACTATGTCAGGACAGGTACACTATAACGACAACACAGGCTTGCAGCAATTAAGCGGAAATGACTTAACTTTTTATTTAGGACAAGGTGCGGCTGCAAATAAGGGTGGAGAAATGCTAATTCATCAAGGCAACTACGCTTATGCCATATATGAAACTACCCTTAAGTCTAAATTTGAGCCAAATAGTTACAAAGCCACGGTTGCAAATGCTGATATAAATTTACAGCCCTATGACACATACATAAGAAGATGTAGCAATCAAAATTACAACATTACTTTAGGCGTTAGTGCCAGTCCAAATAATTTCGTCGCAAGCAATAGACAAGACGATGGCTCGGTAGCTTTTAAAACTAAATTTAAAAATAGACTTCTAACTAAAATCGTTTCTACGCCATTTAATGTCTATATCACGAACTATGATACAGATGGCAACAAAAAAGTACCAGATGCCCCAGTAGATGTAAAAGTAGAGTTGGTCGAGTCTTGCAATGCTCCAACAAATTTATATGAACAAGATATAACATTTAATGGTGTAACTGATATTTTGTTGTCAGGCATTAGTATTGACAGAGCCTATAAAAGCGTAAAATTTAGAATTTCTCATCTTGATCCAGTGACAAATACCACAAAGGTTGAATGTGAAAAATTAGATGATTTTGCTATAAGACCAAGTCACTTTAGACTATGGGATACTGACAAGAATACGATCAATAATAACAATGTTTTAATGGGCGGCAAAGTTTATAATAACATTGCTCTTGCGGCTATGAAACCTCTTGATAGTGGCTTAGCAAATGGATATATAAACAACATAAGTGGCTCAAATGGAGAGATAAAACTTGTACCAGCATATAGTGCGACTTGCGATCCTAGCATTATAGAAAGCGAAAACAAACTAAGCGTAGATTTTAACGATCCAAATAAAGCATTGGGTAAAATTTTCCGTCACACATCAAGTGGACCTGTTGGCTTTTCTTACTCAGATATAGGCGATACATATTTTTATGTATTAGACAAAGACTATACAATAACTGATCAACATACACCATCAAGAGCTGATGATTGTGTAAAAAACTCAATTAGCAACGATCCATCACAAGATACTGCTCAAGAAGGAAGGATAGGATGTAGTATAAAGCTAGAAGGTAATAGAGATTATTTATTTAGGCCAAAAGATATACAAATAAGCAAGTTAAAGATAACAAAAGATAGCGATATAACATACCTTGATAATGAAGGCATACAAAAAGCAAAGCTTGACTTTGAAGTAACTGCTAGGTTGTTTAACGATGATCCTGCAAAACTTTATAATGAAGATTGCTATGCAAAAAATATGAACTTTGACATAAAGCTAGATAGAGTTCCTTTAAATTTTACAGACAACGATGGCAATGCCGGTACATTAGCAAAAGCAAATAAAGAAATTTTGTTTTTTGAAATTCCTGGCTCAAACACTAGAAAAGCAATAGATCCAAGTGCTACAAAATCAACATTTTATGTAGAAAAAAATACTTTTGTAAATGGCGTAGGCAAAGGTGAAGTGTATTTTAATTTTGAAAGAAAAGTAAATCATGCCAAAAATCCTTTTACTATTTCAAGTAATGATTTTAGCTTTAGCGGCATGTCAGATAGCACCGATACAGTAAAAAAATATGAAAAACCAGCAACAGAAACAACAGCAAAATTTTACTTTGGTAGGGTTTATGCACCATTTTATGAAGGGCTTTATAGCGGTTTTTATGCCAAAATTTATTATGGTGCCTACTGCGATGGATGCAATAAAAATGCCTACATGAAAAATGATGGCAAACTGTGGCAAGACTTTCCAGCTGCACCATTTTGGGCTACCAATCCAAAACATAGCGCAGGAGTACTTAACTATCACGACTTTAGCTTTACAAACACTTACAGCGGCACTGTTTTAAGAAATGATGTAAGTAGTATAAGCAATGGCGAGCAGATAATTTTTATAAGAAACCCTTCAGCGGTTACTGATGTGGCTAAAATGAGAGCACCTAGCTGGCTTCTTTATAGCGAATTTGATGAGAAACCTGAAACAAATAATTTCAATCTAAATTTTCTAGTACCAAATGGCGAATGGGCTGGTAAAGTCCTAAAGAGCAATAACATAGAAGATAAGACAAGCGGTGCAGTTGGAGGTTTTATAGGAGTAAAATCTAATAGTGATAGTAACCTAGATATAAGTGACAAGACAAACAGGAGAATAGAGTGGTAAAAAGAGGTGGCTTTTCATTGATAGAGCTTATCTTATCAGTGCTTGTAGTGGCCATAGTAAGTGCAAGCCTACCACTAGCAGTAAGAACTACTTCGAATCTAAGCGAGCAGTCCTTAATGCAAGAAGGACTAATGAATGCTAAAACTTATATGTCATTAATATTAAAAGCACCATTTAGCGATCAAGTCTTAATAGCCGGTAAAAATACCATGCCATCATCCATAACCACTCAAGAGGCTATAATTTTTCCTCTTATTATCTGCGATCAAGGGGCAAATCCAGATTTTTATGAAAAAAGCGGTGTAAAAGGAGAGGGACATAGGATACTTGCATATCCAGTGCAAAATTCATCTGCATGTGCCACAAGGCCTAGTGATTCAAAGCTTCCAGAATCAATCAAAAGCGTAAATTTTAAAGTAAAATCTATCAAAAATTTCAATACTCAAAAATCCATCTCGCCAACTGCTAGCACTACTAAACGCGACTTTATCATAGATACAGAAACGACTCCAACCATAACAAATGGAGCTGATAAATTTGTAGTTAGCACTCCTTTAAACGATAGTGACGTTTTACAGATAAAGCTAGATACGACTATGAAAACTACAAAAGAGAGCAAAAGCGTACTTTATGGATATGCCTTTAACATAGGTGAAAGTAGCACCCTAAGTGTAAAAGAATGGAAATGAAAAAAACAAAAAAAGCTTTTACATTAATTGAGCTAATAATAGTCATCACCGTACTTGGTGTTATCTCACTTATGAGCTTTAACACGCTTATGAATTTATATCAAAACTATTTTCAAAGCAAAGTAATAAACGAACTAGAAACACAAAGCGAAATCGCTCTAGAGCAAATTTCAATGCTACTTAGCCACAGAATCAAACAAAGCGTTATCGCTAGGAAAAAAAATGGAGATTACCTAGCTCTAAATGATAGTGGTGTAAATTTAAGTAGCGACTTTGAAATTTTAGAATTTATCCCAGCCGCTTATGAGCTATTTGATGGCATAAACGAATATAAAGGAGATGATACTAACGGAGATCCGATCATCGAAGAAGGCATATATAGCGGATATGTAGATCTTGCAAATAGTTCTGTTGCAAATGGATTAAAAAGCCCTGGAAGCAAATTTAATAATGCTTTTAGAAACGGCGTAATGGACTTGACCTGCGAAAATGATAGCGATGAAGAAGATGTAAATAGCGGCTCTAGGTGTATAAACGCCGATAATGAAAATGGCGGTTTAGTAGCGATATTTTCTAGCATACTTTATAGAGTTGGTAGCAGCTTTGGCTATCAAGAAAATTTAGACCAAAGGCACTTAGATATCGCAAAAGTAGGCATACAATCAATCAATACGCTTAAAATTTCAAGTGATTTTAAAAATAAAAAAATTTCAGAACAGTATAAGCTAGCTTATACAGCCATTGCCATAGCGCCAGCTGAGCAAAGTGCCGAGGATGTACAAAACGGCTCTTTTGACCTTAAAATTTACTACAACTATAGGCCATGGCTAAATGAAAGCTTTAAAAAATTTAGCTCAACATCTACAAAGGCTATCAAAGCCGAAAGTGCAACACTGGCTAAACACGTAACAAGATTTGTCTTTACAGAAAAAAATGGAGTCATCGCGTTAAAGCTTTGCCTTAAAGCAGAAAAATCAGAAATAACCATTTGCAAGTCAAAGGCTGTTTATTAATGAGAAAAGGATTTACATTAATAGCGGCGATATTTTTTCTAGTTGTGGCAGCTTCTATCAGCACTCTTGCCCTTTCGATAGCTAGCACATCAGCTAGACAAAGCAGTGAAATTTATCTAAGAGAGCAAGCACAACTCGTTGCTCAAGCAGCAGCAGAGTATGCGATGTTTGAAATTTTTAGAACCGATTTCTCAAACAAATGCCTAGATAAAGTAGATGGAGAATTTAACGATATGTTCGACTTTAAAGTAAAAATAACTTACTTTGGCGATATCGGCATATGCACTCCACCGACCATCATGCCAGGAACAAACGGAGTCGCAAGTACTGGCAATATGATCTTTGATGTTTTTGTAACATCAAAAGATAAAAAAACACCAAATCCTATAAATTTTCACAAACGAACTCTTCAGAAACTTTAAAATTTTATAAAGATTTTAGTTTAATTTGTTTTTAGTTTTAGCGTGTTATAATCATCTTACTTTCTATAAAGGAGATTACGATGAACATAAGCATTGTAGGAAAACAATTTGAGCTAACAGAGCCAATCAAAAACTATATCCAAGACGCTTTTGATACGCTTGGTAAATACAATCTCGACATCATCTCAGCAAGATGTGTTGTGGCAGCCGATGAAAAACAAGGAAAAAAAGGCTTTAATGCAGAATTTTCTCTAAATATGGCTCATAAAGACACCATAGTCGTTCGCCAAAAAGATAAAGATCTTTACGCTGCGATCGATCTTGCTATCGAAAAAGCATCAAAAGTTTTAAGAAGAGAGCATGATAAGAAATTTACTGTTAAAGGCAAGGCTGACGACAAAGAATTTCGCTCAAGAATAGGAGAAGAAAAGATCGAAGGTGTCGAGGAGATCGTACCTATGGAGCTTGAAATTTATAAACCTCTTGAGGTCGAAGAAGCACTTGAAAAACTAAAATCAAGCGATAAACAATTTTACGTATTTAACGATGTTTACGCAAAAATGCGTGTGATCTACAAAAGAACAGACGGAACTTTCGGTCTTTACTAAAACTAGGGGCAGCTTTGCCCCTAAAAATTTATGCTAATTCACTATAAATCTTCTTTCTGAAATCTAAAAATTCTACTACAAAAACTGATACGCCAGCAAATGGCTTTAAATTTTCAAAAATAGAATAGATATCCTTGCGTGAGATAGGTATAGATACAAGGTGGCTTTCGTGCGAGCCTCTTTTTAGAAGATCTTGGCGAACTAAATTAAAACGACATAAACTAGGTTGTAGTTAGTGAAGAGCGTAGCAAAAGAGGTATATGCCATAAAAAAGTGGGTGATTTTCTTAAAAATAATCTAGATGTAGAATTTTATTTTATAGACTGAGAAAGTGTAGATAAATATAACAAATGGCATAACAGAGCAAACGAGCTAAAAATGCTTGATAGCACTAGAAATTTTTAAAGATAAAAGAGAAACAAGGCTCTCTTTTTGATTTTTAAAATATCAAATAGCTAAAACAAATACTATCTATTTATCTAAATTTTCACTAATTTTTGGTCTAAAGGCCTTATTTATCTTTCTTATCCAAATGATTAGCGAGATAAACAAGATAAAGTAAAATACATAGCTAGCTACCGGCCAACTAGTATCAGTGCCGCTTTCTTTTAGTGAGATGACATTTCTAAACTCTTGAAGCATAGAAATTCTATATCCATAATATTTTACAGTTACGTTTTTATCGCTATTTGCAAAGCCTTGAGCCTTGGCTTGTACATCAGCTGAGTTAAATTTAAAATAAAACGGAAATCCCCATGCAGTATCTTCATTTCTATAAGCCATGACTTTATTTGAATTATTAGAATCTTTAGTGTAGATAAAATAAACATCTCTGGTAGGGCCATCTGCTGGATTTTTAGCGTCGATGATACCATCTTTGTCCATACGTTTGACATCGCCACCCGTGATTTGCACATTTGCATAGTGTGGAAACGAATAATCAACTACAAGAGCCAAAAAAGCGTGTAAGAGTACGATGAAAATAACGCAAATTCTTTTAAAAAATGTAATCATTTCTTTCCTTTTAAATTTGCGTTATTTTATGAAAAGATAGCTTAATAAAGGGGCAAAATACCCCTTTAATTTTAAGCTTTTTTATTAAGCATAAATTTTAGAAGTTGTGCAAGGAAGCTGATTCCACCGATTATTAAAATCGTATCGCCAATCATTCTTACCCATCTTAAATTTTGTAAGTGTGATTGTTGTAAAAGCTCAGCGCTTCTTGCATACCACATACCATGCTCTAGGCTTGCAAATGCTTGATAAATTCCTATTGGAAGTAGTGAAAGCACGATCATTAGCATAAGACCTATATTTAAGCCCCAAAAACCTACTTTCATAAGTTTTTCATCAAATTCTTGACCTTTGAATAGATAAGTAGCTACTAGCCAAACAAATCCAAGTGCCAAAAATCCATAAACACCAAATAGCGCAGCATGTCCGTGAACTGGAGTCGTATTTAGGCCTTGGATATAAAATAGTGAAATCGGAGGATTGATTAAAAATCCAAATACACCAGCGCCTAGCATATTCCAGAAAGCAACTGCGATAAAGCAGTAAAGTGGCCATTTTAATGTCTTAGCCCAAGTTTGAGCAAACTGAAGTCTGTAGTGTTCATAAGCTTCAGCGCCAAGCAATACAAGAGGAACTACCTCAAGTGCTGAGAAGCTAGCGCCAACTGCCATTATAGGCGTTGTAGTGCCCGCAAAATATAAGTGGTGGAAAGTTCCTGGAATTCCGCCTACTAAGAAAAGTGATGCACTCGCAAGTGTTGAAAACGTAGCAAATCTCTTTGAAACAAGACCAAGACTAACAAATACAAAAGCAAGTGAAGCGGTAGCAAAGACCTCAAAAAAGCCTTCAACCCAAAGGTGTACAACCCACCAGCGCCAGTATTCCATCACCGGAAGTGGACTTCTTTGGCCGTAAAATAATCCTGCTCCATAAAATAATCCAACTGCAACAGCTGAAGCTGCAAAGATAGCAAGTAAATTTTTATCACCTTTGTTCTTAAATCCGCCGATAAATCCGCGAAGTAAAAGTAGCATCCAAATGACAAGGCCAACAAATAAAATAATTTGCCAAACACGTCCAAGCTCGATATATTCGTATCCTTGGTGTCCAAACCAGAAGCTTAAATTTATAGGCATAATATTTGCAATCGCTAAATACTCGCCAGCAAAACTGCCAACCACAAGGATTAGTAGTGCATAAAATAATAAATCTACGCCAAGCTTTTGGAATTTTGGATCTTTACCGCCATTTATAATAGGTGCTAGGAAAAGACCGCCTGCTAAAAATCCTGTCGCAATCCAGAAAATACTAGCCTGAATGTGCCATGTTCTAGCAAGTGAATAAGGAATATAAGCTGATAAATTTATACCGTAAAATTCTTGTCCTTCGACTGTATAGTGAGCTGTAAAGCCGCCTATTAAAATTTGGAATGCAAAAAGAGCCAAAGTCACAAAAAGATATTTTTTAAGAGCTTTTTGAGATGGAGTTAGGCTTAATTTACTAAGTGGATCTTCGCTAATAGCTTCCAACTTTTCATCATCTTTTTTGCCATAAAAAGAGCTAAACCAAACAAGAAATCCAATACCAGCAATAAGTATTACAACACTTGCGATTGACCAAAAGATATTTTCGCTTGTTGGTACATTATCGATTAGTGGCTCATGTGGCCAGTTATTTGTGTATGTAGCATCGCTATTAGGTCTGTTTGCTGCGGTTGCCCAGGCTGACCAGAAGAAAAAGTTATTAAGATCATCTCTATCAGAAGCATTTGGAAGAGTATTTTCTTTCATCGCATAAGCTTCTCTTAAAGATTTAAACTTAGGATCATTTCCAAAAAGTGCTGAATACTCTTGGCTTACTTGTTTCATAGCCTTTAATCTATCGCTGCTAAGTACGATCTTATCGTCTTTTACGCCATTTTCTCGGTACTCTTTTTTAAGTAGAACTTTTAGATTTGCCTTTTGTTCATCATTTAAGTCAGCATATTTTGAGTGATAAATTTCATCTGCTTTTAACTCTAAAAATATAACTAACTCTTTGTGAAGCCAGTCCGCACTCCAATCAGGTGCTTGATATGCGCCGTGTCCCCAAACAGAGCCAACTTGCATACCTCCTATGCTTTGCCAGGCCTCTTGACCTTTATAGATGCTCTCTTTGTCGATCACGACATTGCCATTCTCATCTGTAAAATTTACAACTGGTGGCGAGCTTCTATAAACTTCAACGCCGTAGTAGCCTAAAATACTAAAGCAAATTACTAGTACTGCAACAAGTGCTAGCCAATACTTTTTGTATTCACGCATTGATTCTCCTTTTTTTAAAAATTTTAAGGCGAAGTTTATCTCATTTTAAAAAAGCAAATAATGACATATGTCAACAAAAGGAGAGAATTTATCTTATTATATTTATAAGAATTTACAATATATGTAAATTCTTCATAATGTATATGCAAAATTTACATAGAATTAATATAAATATTATTAATATACATGTTTATACTTCAAAAATAAAGGAAAAAATATGCAAACAAATTTTATGCATAAAGTAACCAAATTTAGCCTTGTTGCTTCACTATTTATGGCTCTTAGTCTAAACGCAGCTGAGTCTGCAAGAAGCATTACCGATATGCAAGGCGTCAAAGTAAGCGTGCCTGAGAAGGTTGAGAAGATCGCTGCTCTTTGGAACGCAAACAACGAGATCATCCTAGCACTTGGCGGTATGGATAAGGTTGTAGCCACAACTGATCTGATCAAAACCAACAAGTGGTTTGAGCACGTCTATCCAAAACTTAAAAATTTGCCAGCTGCACTAAACGGCAAAGATCTTCAGATCGAAGAGCTTGTTAAGCTTGCACCTGATGTTATCATAGTTTTTAACAAAAACTACCAAGATGAGCTTATCAAAAACGGCTTTAGCGCGGTAAATTTAATCTTTAGAGACTATCCAGATATGGAGAAAAGCATCTACGCAACAGCTGAAGTCATAGGCACTGATGACGCTAGGAAAAAAGCTGAAAAGCTTGCTAATAAAATCCATGATAACTCTGAGTTTGTAACAGCAAGAACAAAAAACATCCCTGACGCTAAACGTCCAAAAGTACTTCACCTTCTTGGCGGAGCGAATTTGCTAAAAATTGATGGCACAAATACTATCCAAAACACTTGGATCAAGCTAGGTGGCGGTGTAAATGCTATCCAAACTGAGGGCTCAATGATCGAAGTTAGCGCAGAAGAGATCATCAATGCAAATCCTGATATCATCATCGTTGGCGGCAATGACACAGATGCACAGATCAAAAAGATAAAAGAACACCCTGCATTCTCTGGCTCAAATGCTGTTAAAAACGGCAAAGTTTATGGTAACCCAAAAGGTGTATTTAGCTGGGATAGATATGGCGCTGAAAACGTGCTTCAAATTTTATGGGCAGCAAAGACTATCCAACCAGATCTATTTAAAGATGTCGATATGAAAGTAAAAACAAAAGAGTTTTATAAAGAGTTCTTAAATCACGATCTTAGCGACACAGAGTACGGCTATATCCTAAAAGGTCTAAATCCAGACGGTAGCAGCAAGTAAGATATGAAAAACGCAAATTTTTCAATAGTTGTTATCTTTTTAGCTCTACTAACGCTTCTTTGCGCCTTTGTCGCACTGGGCGTTGGTAGATTTTACATACCATTTAACGACGTCTTTAGCGTGCTGGCTCACAGCTTTGGTTTTGGAGATGGCGCAGCTAGCAACATCACAAACGTGATAGAAAATTTACGCATCCCACGCATCATCGCAGCCATCCTTGTTGGAGCCGCTCTTAGCGTGAGTGGTGCAGCCTATCAAGGCGTCTTTAAAAACCAGTTAGTTAGCCCTGATCTTCTAGGCGTCTCAGCTGGTGCTTGTGTGGGAGCAGCCACTGCTATCATCTTTGATCTATCGCTATTTTGGGTGCAGGCTTTTGCCTTTGGCTTTGGCCTAGCAGCCGTTGCTATCACGCTAGCCATACCAAAGATGATGGGACGCACGAGCACGCTTATGCTGGTTCTTTCTGGTATCATCGTAAGTGGCCTTATGGGCTCAGTTATCGGCTTTTTAAAGTATGTCGCCGACCCTGAGACGAAGCTGCCTGACATTGTTTATTGGCAGCTTGGTAGTCTTGCAAAGCTTGATAGTGACAACTTAAAATACATAGCTCCAGTGATGATCATCTGCGCCATTTTGCTAATCGCCATGAGCTGGCGTATAAATTTGCTATCTCTTGGCGACGAGAGTGCGGCTAGACTTGGCGTAAATGTCTCATTTGAGCGCGCTGTCATCATCATCTGCGCTACGCTTCTTACAGCATGCAGCGTCTGCATAAGCGGCATAGTCGCTTGGGTGGGACTTCTCATGCCTCACTTAGCGCGCATGTTAGTTGGCGCAAATAACATAAAAAGCATGCCTGCAAGCATATTTATGGGTGCGATATTTTTACTTTTTGTAGATACTCTAGCGCGCAGCATAAGCGTGAGCGAAGTGCCTCTTGGCGTACTTACTGGCTTTATCGGCACGGTATTTTTCGTCTGGGTTTTATGGCGAAATAAAAAGGTTGCATGATGCTTGAAGTTAGAAATTTAAACTTTAGCTACCCAAATGGGGCTGGCAAACTAGAAAATGTAAATTTAAAGATAGGCGCTGGGGAAATTTTAACCATACTTGGCCGAAATGGAGCTGGCAAATCAACAACTCTTGGGCTAATAAGTGGCTCGCTAAAGCCAGTTTCAGGAGAGATCTTTCTTGATGGCAAAAATGTAGATAGTCTAAGCAACAAAGAGCGCGCTAAGATCATGGCGTACGTGGCTCAAAGCGAGGTTACAGAGTATGACTACACTGGACTTGAGTTTATCACGATGGGGCGTGCGGCGCACCTTGGTATCTTTGCAAGACCTAGCAAAGAGGACGAAGAGATCGCTAGAATTTACACTAAAAAGCTTGAGATCGAGTATCTTGAAGATCGCTTTATCACGCAGATGAGTGGCGGTCAAAAGCAGATGTGTATGATCGCTCGTGCGATGGCTGCGCAGCCAAAGATGATCATATTTGACGAGCCAACGAGCGCGCTTGATTTTGGCAACCAGTATAAATTCCTACGCACCGTCAAATGGCTAAAAGAGCTTGGCTACTCGGTCGTGCTAACCACTCACAACCCTGACTTTGCCGTGCTTCTTGGTGGATATGTGGCACTTGTAAAAGGTGATGGCGAGGTTGGTTTTGGCACGGTTGATGAGATCATTAGAAGCGAGAATTTAAGCCAGCTTTACGGACTAAATTTAAATGTGAGCTACATCGACGAAGTAAAAAGAGAGTGTTGCTTAACATATCCTCTTTAAATTTATACTCTCAAAAGAGAAATTCTTTTGAGGGCTTTTTGTATTATTTTTCTTATTTAATACTACCTTTGGAGTAAAAATGAAAAAAGTAGTTTTGATTTTATTTTTTGCATTGATAGCAAATGCGGCGGATAAATTTGATTGTTCTAAACGCTACTGCAAAGAGATGAAAAGTTGCGAAGAAGCATATCACTATCTAAGAAAATGCGGACGCAGTGGGTTTGATCGTGATCGTGACGGCATACCATGCGAGAATGTATGCAAAGAGCGAAGAGTAGAAAAATAATTTTATTAAAATTTACTCCGCTAAATTTTAAAGCCAACAAAATCAAAAATTTAGATTAAGCTAAAAGCAACTAGGCATTATTTTTAGCAAGTGCCGCCACTCTAGTCTTTGCAGCCTGTGTGATATCATCCTCGTAGTCGTAGAAGTTAAAGGTCGCCCCGTGCTGGAAAAAGCCATTTAATATATCGCCGCTTTGGCGGTTTTTCAGATCAAGCTCAGCCACCTTAAAGCCGTCATTTGTCGCGCAAAATTCCTTTAGCCTAGCTGGTGCCTCTTTTAGCTTGGTAAATAAAAAGCAGTATCCATCACCACCATTTCGCCCCACTCTGCCTCGCAGCTGATGAAGCGTGGCAAGCCCTAGCCGCTCAGCGCCCACGATCACTATCGTATTTAGCCTTGGCAGCGAGATCCCAACCTCAACAACGGTTGTTGAGAGCAAAATTTCGCCCTCTTCTCTAAACCGTCTTAAAATTTCTTCTTTCTCTTTGTCCTTGCCGTGCGTTACAAAAACATTTTTGAAATTCTTTAGCCAAAAACCCTGTGCCTCGATTAGACTTTGGTAGTTTGAGCTCTCGCTGCTCTCAACTAGCGGATAGATGATGGCTACTTGAAAGCCGCCCGCAAGCTGCTTTTTGATGTGAGTTAGCAAAAAGCCAAACTCGCTAGCGCCTATAATTTGGCTCATTATATTTTTCTTAAATGGCATCTGCTTTAAAAAGCTAAAATTTACGATCTCAGACTGAATTAAACTTAGCGTCCTAGGTATAGGCGTAGCTGAAAACTGCACGAAATTTGCTCGCTCATACTCGTTTGAGGCAAGCTCTTCTATCTTTTTGCGCTGATTTGAGCCAAAGCGGTGCTGCTCATCGACCATAACTAGCGGCGAATTTGGCAGCTCGTGAAAGAGCAGCGCATGCGTGCCAACGATCAAATTTACCCCGCTAAAGTCTATCTTTTTCTCCCCGCTTCGCACCAGCATCACGTTCATAAAAGTAGGTAGCAACCTCTTTGCTTCGTTATAAATTTGCTCGCTTAAGATGCTTGTTGGCGCCATCAAAATGGCACTTTGCGGATAGACGCTGAGTGCTGCTGCTAGGATCACTAGCGTCTTGCCACTTCCCACGTCGCCCATTATGACGCGCCTTTTTGCCTGCACAGCACTAAGGTCGTCTCTGATGTCGTTTATCGCTTTTATCTGGTCGTTTGTCGGCGTAAATGGCAAGCTCTTAAGCCAAGAGCTTATATCAAAAAGCTTGATCTTGGGGCTTTTAAAGTAGGTTTTTTTAGCACTTAGCTTTTTTATGTAGTTAAAAATTTCTACAAATTTTAAGATCTCCACGCCCTCGCCATCATTTTTTAGGCGGTATAAAATTTGTACACTTTGCTCATCTAGCCTTTGCAGATTGGCTAAAAATTTAGCCTCTTTTTCATTTAAGCCCTCGGCCAGTAAATTTTGGAAATTTAGATATTTTAAGATAAGTTTTTTTAACTCATCATCTTTTAGCTCAGTCTTAAATTTAGGCACGATCTGGCCTACTTTTGTGGTGATTTTTGGATTTATTATCTGCCACGAGCCAAAGGCGTAGGAGCAAAGCCCATATATCGCCATCTCTTTGCCTACCTTAAAAGCGCCGTAGTGCCAAGACTTCGCGTTAAAAATGACGATCTTTACGCTACTTTGCCACTGCTCGCAAAAGGCAAGTGCTGTTAGCATGCCAGGGCGTGAGGCAAGCGAAGTGATCTTTACATTTATGCAGACCTGCCCTTCTCTTGGGCTCTTAGCGATCGTCGTATCCTCAAAGCCCTTTGGTAGCACTAGAGCAAGGTCAAGTAGGCTAAGCACGCCTATTTTTAGAAGTTTTGCTCTGTCACTTGCTTCAAATTTCATTTTTTAGGACGCAAAAACTTAGCCGATTGATCTCTGCGTGGGCTTTTATGAAGCTATTTAGCTCGCTTAGCGAAAGGGCTGAAATTTTATCTAGATCCTTTAAAAATGCCCCAAGCTCGCCATGCTCATAAAACTCGCTTTGCGCGATGTCAAGGCGCTTAAATAGCGTCTCAAGTCTAAGCGGCAACGAACCAAGTAAAAATTTCTTCGCCTGCTCAAGCTCGGCCTTGCTAACGCCTTTTTTACTAAATTTTAAAATTTCCTCTTTTATAACGGCGATAGCCTCATCTTTTTTCTCATTTTTTGTCTGCATGTAGCCGTAGAGCTGGCTGTAAGAGAGATTTAGCAAATTTCTAGCGTAGGCGCTATAAGCAAGCCCTCTTTTCACACGGATCTCCTCCATAAGCCTCGAGCCAAAGCCACCCTCACCTAGGATAAATGTCGCCACTGCGGCCTTGTATTTTTCTTCAGGTTTCACGTTAAATGGCGCACCAAAGTAGATGTATGCCTGCTCGCTTTGCCTGATGATCTCGCTGCTTTCGCACTTGTCACTTGGGCTAAAGCGCTCTAGATTTCGCACCTTGCCAGGTTTTAGGATCTCTAAAACGCCGGCTAGCTCTTTTGTCTGCTTCTCATCGATATCGCCACCTAGCAAGCAAAGCAAATTTGAAAGGTCTAAATGCTCGTTTAAAAATTTGCTCACATCTTCAAGCGTGATTGCTTTAATGCTCTTTTTAGTACCAATACTAGGCTGAGCAAGCACGCTTTTTGGATACAAAAGCTCAAAAAGTCCCTGCCTTGCTAAGTAGTCAAAGTCATTTTCATTTGCTGCGATCTCGCCAAGTGTGACGGTTTTGCACCTATTTAGAATTTCTTCTGTCAAATTTGGAGCGAGCAGTAGCTCTTTTAGCTTGCCACACGCAAAGGCAAAGTGCTCTTTTAGGCAGTTTAGATCGATGCAAAATGTCTCAAAACCGCAGCTTGCATTTAGGCTGATCGCCCTTACTTCAAGCTCTTTGGCAAATTTAGCCGAGCCTAGCTTCATATCGCCCTCGTTTAGTAAATTTGCACTTAGTCTTGCAAGGCCTGCAAGCTTGCCATTTTGAGAGCTGCCAGCTGCTTTGAAAACAAGTCTGAGGCTCACTACTGGCATCGCTTTTGAGCTTTCAAAAACGACTGGGATTTTTACATTTTTTACATTGATATCTAAAATTTTCATCTAAAATTTCTCCAAAATATCATAGTTTGTGTTGCGCTTAGCTGGAATTTCTCCGACATCTTTTATAAGCTCAATCATCTGATCTTGATTCATCCTAAAGCTAGCACCTGCTGCCTTTACGACGTTTTCTTCCATCATCGTACTACCAAGGTCATTAGCACCAAAAAGAAGTGCAAGCTGCCCTACGTAGCTGCCCTGCGTAACCCAGCTACTTTGGATATTTTTAAAGTTATCCAAAAAGAGCCTTGAGACCGCAAGAAGTCTTAGATAGACGTTTGAGCTTTGCTTTTTGATCTCAGGGAATTCTTGCATGAGCTTTGTGTTTAGCCCTTGAAAACTCCAAAGTATAAATGCCCTAAATCCAGCCGTTTCATCTTGTAAATTTCTGATATGCTCCCAGTGCTCGACGATCTCACGAGTGCTCTCAACCGTGCCAAACATCATCGTAGCAGTCGTTTTCATACCAAGCTCGTGCGCCTCTTTGTGTATGCGAAGCCAGTCTGAGGTATCGCATTTTTTTGGGGCGATGATGTCACGAACGCGGTCGCTTAAAATCTCCGCTCCAGCCCCTGGCATCGAGTATAAGCCCTTTTCATTCAGGCGTTTTAAGACCTCTTTTGTAGAAATTTTTGAAACTCTTGCGATGTAGTCGATCTCAACGGCTGAAAAACCATGTATCGTGATGCTTGGATAGTGCTTACTGATGTAGGCGACAAGCTCCTCGTACCACTCGATCTTTAGCTTTGGATGAACGCCACCTTGAAATAAAATTTGCGTACCGCCAATGGCGATAAGCTCCTCGATCTTCTTGCCGATCTCCTCAAAACTTAGCACATAAGCGTCTTCTTCTTTTGCGTGGCGGTAAAATGCGCAAAATTTACAATCCACCCAGCAGACGTTTGTATAGTTAATGTTGCGATCTACAATGAAGGTCGTTATGTTATCTGGATGAAGCTCTTTTTTTCTAGCTAGCGCCATCTTGCCAAGCTCGTGAAGCGGTGCATTTTCTATAAGATCGATAGCCTCATTTACACTAAGTCTTTTCAAATTTAACCTTTTATTTTGCTTATTTTTGGGCGAGAGTTTAGCTAAAAATGCTTTTAAATATGATAAATCAGGCGTTATGAAAAATTAATTTTTAAAGGCTAAAATGTTAAAAATTCTTTAAAGGAGCGAGTTATGAAAAAGATAGTATTTGCCGTTATTTGCGGACTATTTTTAGTCGGTTGTGCTAAAAATGAGCCAAAGCCAGCAAGCCACGAAGGTTGCGGTTGTCCTCATCACAAAGAGATAAAAAGCGATATGCAAAAACAAGGTTGCCACCATCAAGGCTGCATGATGCAAGGCTCAATGCACAGCGATATGCAAGGCTGCCCAGCTCACGCAAAATAGTAAAAGTGCCAAATGGCACTTTTATTTTAATATCACCTTGTCACCTTTGGTGCCAAGAACCGTCACCTTCTCTCCGTTAGCTAAATTTCCGTCATATTTCCAAAGTGTACCTTTGAAATAGACCATATTTTCTCTGATCTCGCCAACTCCGGCTTCGTCTAAAAATTCCTCGTTAAAGCTCTCTTTTCTGGACATAAATTTACTCTTTAACGGCGCTTTTAAAAGCACAAGGAGCACGATCGCAATCGCTGCTGTAATTAAAATTTGATAGCTCCAAGCAAAACTAAAACCAAAATTTATAGCTCCAACTACGATAAAAGCTATGCCAAAAAATAGCAAATAAAATGAAAAGAAGATAAACTCGGTGATACACAAAACCACACCGATTGCTATCATTATAAAAGGGCTGATCACGCCTTATCCTTAGCTAGGAAATTTTTCAAAACACTAAGGGAGCCAATAAGCTCAGTTGCCTCATAAGGGACTAAAATTTTATCTTTTGAGCTATTTTTAGCTAGCTCGCTAAATGCACCGACTCTATCGCGAGCGAGCAAAAATTCAGCCGCATTTGCGTTTTTGCTCATACTATCATTTATCATATCCATAGCCTCTTTTTGAGCCGTTGCAATGGCTATTTGCTCGTATTTTTTTGCATCAGCCATACGCTCTATAGCCTCTGCTTGAAGCACTTTTTCTTGTTTTAGTGCTTCGGCATTGCGAATTAAAGCCTCTTTTTCAGCCAAGGCTTTTAGCTCGATCGCACGTTTTTCACGCTCGGCTTTCATCTGCATATTCATCGCCTCTTCGATGCCAAGTGGGACAGAAATTTCAGAAATTTCTACACGCATGATCTTTACGCCCCAGTTGCCAGCAGCGTCGCCAAGAGCCACTTGAAGTGCGGCATTTAGGCGGTCACGTGAGCTTAGTGTATCATCAAGATTCATCGCGCCGATCTCGCCACGAAGCGTTGTCATGGCTAAATTTGCTATGGCGCGCTTATAGTTATCTACATTATAAACCGCCATTTTTGCATCAAATACCTTTAAAAAAACGATACCATCGACGCTTATATTAACGTTATCTTTTGTGATGACTTGCTGTTTTGTAATATCTACTAGCTGCTCTTTTACGGTGATTATCGCTCTTATTTGATCGACAAATGGGATAATTATGTGAAATCCACCGTCAAGCACTTTGTGGAATTTACCAAGTCGCTCGATGAGTAGATTATCAGCTTGTGAGACGATCTTGATGCCAGCCTTTAAAAACAAGAACGCAAAGATAACCAGAACTACGACTAAAACGCCAAATGCTTCGATTTGCATTTTTACTCCTTTAATTTATAATTTGTTATTTTCTTAAGTATTATAATACATTTTAAATTTTATTTTCAAAAAGGATTAGCATGAAAAATTTTATATTTGCACTAAGTGCGGCTCTACTTTTGGCAGGTTGTGCATCATCTAGCCAAAACACAAACGTCCCACAAGGCAAATGTGAAGTAAAAAGTAGCTGCGAAGCTCCAATTAGCAGCATCGAGGGCACTTATAAAGCATTTTTACCTTGCGCTAGTTGCATGGGTGTTGATTCACGCTTAACATTAAAAAAAGATGGCACATTTGAAAGTGTAATGGACTATAAGTCAAAAGACAACTACAAAGCCGTTAGCAAAGGCAAATACTCAATTGAAAATGGTGTGATAACAACGATTGATGAGTATAAAGAAAAGAGCTTTTATAAAATAGAAGGCGAGAACCTAAAAATGCTAGATATGGATCAAAAAGAGGTCACTGGCGAGCTAAAAGATAAATACATCTTTAAACGCGTAAAATAAATTTTAAAGGCAAAATGATATAATTTCGCAATTTTTAAGGAGTTGCAAATGAAATATCTTTTTGCCATACTTATCTCATTTTTCATCCTTGGCTGCGCAAAAAATGAAAATTTAGAGCCAAATCAAAACACACAAAATACAGTAAAAGAAGACAAGCCGTTAGTTCAGGCAAATACACCAAAGAAGCCAGAAAAGCTAATACTTCCAAACTCAATTTATAGTAGTTTTCACACTATTTTGCCTTGCCCAAACTGCGAAGGTATAAAAACTATCATCACGTTAAATAAAGACAAAACCTACACAAAAACAATGCTTACTATGGATAAAGAAGTAAGCTTAGTTGAAAAAAATGGCACATTTGATGTTGATGATAGTGCTATCATTTTAAAAGATGAAAATGGCAATCTTAGCTACTTCGCACCAAATAAAAACTCACTTCTTCAGCTTGATGACAAGAAAAATAAGCGAGTTGGCGTGCTAGCTCAAATTTATAATTTTGAACCGGTAAATAAAGCTTACAAAGATAGTTTTTTTGCTAAATTTTATAAATTTAAAAACAAAGATAACTTTTTAGATATAGTAATCGTGCCAAGTAAAAATGGTGCGAAAATAAGTTTTTATTCATCGTTAAAAAATGGCTCGCCACTTTGCGAGTTTAGCTCTGAGCTACTTTACGACAAAGGAATTTTTTACCTTTTAGATGAAAAAGGCATTGCTCTAAGCATACACAGGATAAATAATGCAATTTTTCTAGTAGCAAATAACAAAATTTGTAAAAATGCTCACATAAGCGGACAATATAAAAAAGATAAAGATCAAAAAAATCTCTTTGGTAAAGGCTTTTTTGCAGAGCTGACAAACGAATCAGCAAATAGAGATGTGATAAAAATTTATGGCTCAAAAAACATAAAACGAGATAATACAAAAAAAGAAAGCAGCTACATCGTAACAAACAAAAACGAAAGAATTTTTGAATACACCTTGCTAAATGGCATTATTACAAACATTGAAATTTATTCAAACGAGTTTAAAACTCCAGAAAATATCAGCCTTAAATCAAATTTCAAAGACATAAAAAATTCTCTCGTTACCTCTAAATTTAGTAGTGACAAAAACAATATCTATCTAAAAATAGATAGCCACGATATGTTAATCACACTAAAAAATCCACTTGCAAAAGAGATAACAAGCCTAAACGATATACCAGATGAAACAAAGATAGAGCAAATAACGCTAATGTGGAATCAATAAGTTGAAAGAATATCTTAAACTTTTAAAAGAAGAGAAAAATTTTCGCCTCTTAAGCATCATTCAGCTTATATGCTATTTTGGCGTATGGTTTTCGCACACAGGTATTTTTACCCTTCTTATCAAGCTTGACGCTCCTGTTTGGGCAATTACGCTAAGTGCAGCGATGGCATTTATCCCAGGTGTTGTCATAGCTCCATTTAGTGGAATTTTAGTTGATAAATTTAGCCCAAAACCAATGCTTGTCATCATGATGGCAGTTGAGACGATAAGCGTTTTCATGCTTCTTTTTATAGACTCACTTGATTTTTTATGGCTACTTTTACTTATTATTTTTGTTAGAAATGGCACTGGCGGAATGTATTTTCAAGTAGAGATGAGCGTACTGCCAAAAATTTTAAGCAAAGAAAATCTTAAACTCGCAAATGAGATCCACTCTATCATCTGGGCAGTCTCATACACCGCTGGCATGGGGCTAGCGGGAGTTTATATACACTTTTTTGGTATTAAAAGCGCCTTTTTGCTTGATGGCATACTATACATTCTTAGCTTTGGATTTTTATATTTTTTAAATTTACAAGGTCTAAAGCCAGAATTTATAGAAAAACCACTAAAAATGCTAAAAAATGGCCTTGTTTATTTAAAAGAAAACAGACTCATCGTGCACCTTATATTTTTGCACGCCTTTGTTGGCATTACTGCTTATGACGCATTGATAGCACTTTTAGCTGATTACAAATATGCAAATTTACTCTCGACATCGCTAGTTATAGGACTATTAAATACTTCAAGATCCATTTCACTTATGTTTGCTCCAGCCATACTTAGTAAATTTATAAATAAAAATACGCTTATTTTCGTATATATCGGTCAAGGCCTTGGTATCATTATTTGGGCTTTATCGCTTTGGAATTTTTATCTATCGCTTATTGGCATTATCTTCGCTGGATTTTGCACATCAAGTCTTTGGAGCTACACCTATACAATGCTTCAGCAAAACTGCAAAAAAGAATTTTATGGCCGAGTGATTGCATATAACGATATGATTTTTCTTGGCTTTAGCGCTCTTATTTCATTTATCATTGGTCTGCTTTATGATATTGGATTTAGCGTTGAGATGATTGCGAGTTTTATGGGAAGCCTCTTTTTTATAGGGGCTTTTTACTATCACATAGTATTAAAAAGCTACAAAATAAGGTGATTGTTTTTAAATTAAGTCGCCTAAGTTCAAAAGGCGACTTGGCAAATTTTTATTTTTTTAGATAGTAGGTAGTTCCATTTGAAAAGCGTTTTTCATAAGCCGGAGTGTAAGGAACAAGATCAGCGTGCCCAGCGTAAAGCCTACCATCTGGCTTAAGCAATTTATGAAGCCTCTCAACGCATTTTAATCTAAAATCATCATCAAAATAGATCATCATATTTCTTGAAAGCACGATATCAAATTTTCCTAGATTAAAAATAGCATCATCAAAAACATTTAAAATTTTAAACTCACACCTTGGTAAAATTTCTTTTTTTATCTTAAATTTATCATCGACTTTTGTAAAAAATCTCTCTTTTTGAAAATCGCTTAACCTATGCAAGCTCCTCTCACTAAAAATGCCATTTTGACAGCTTGCTATGGCTTCTGAGTTTATGTCTATACCTACGATTGAAATTTCATGCTGTTTAAATCCCATCTCATAAGCAAGCATTGCGAGAGAATATGACTCATCTCCAGTGGAGCAAGGAGCACACAAAATTCTAGCTCCTCCAAGCTCCTTTGCGTAATAGATCACATCTTTAAGTTGAGGCAACTCTCTATAAAAATAAGTCTCATTTACAGTTACTAGATTTAAAATGTCTTGTCGTAAGCTTGAGTTATATCTTATCATCGAAACAAGATCTTTAAAGCTTTTTATCTGGCGATCTCTAATAAAAATGGTAATTCGTTGCAACGTAATATCTCTTTTTGGCTCCAGATCAACTCCGCAAAGAGTTTTGATAACGTTCATAAATTCATTAAAACTATCCATATCTTGTGAAGTATTTGTTTGCATTGTTTTTGTATCTTTTGCGTCATTAGTTAATAGCATTTAAAAAATCCTCCAGCTCTTTTTTTATCATAGTTAGATTTAATGATTTTAAGCTTTGATTTAGCTCTTTTGCACGTTTTGGCATGCCATAAACTATCGCGCTCTCTTCATTTTCAGCTATACATTTTGCTCCAGCCTTATAAAGCTTATCAAGCCCAGATGCACCATCATCTCCGATACCAGTTAGCAAGATAGCTAGGACATTTGCGCTTTTACAAATTCCTACTCCAGATTTAAACAACACATCAACATTTGGCGTATATATAGTCTTTTCTTCTGTATTTGGTTTTGCACTGATTGGTAAATTTGGTGATACCACTACATTTTGCTCGCAAACATATACGGTATTTTCTTTTAAAATTTTCCTCTCATTTAAAATTTCAACATCCAAGCCACACTCTTTTCCGATTTGCATAGCAAAAGAGTTTATAAACATTTTATTCATGTGCTGGGCTATCACGATGATAGCTCCATTTAGTTTTACGTTTTTTAATAACTTTTTTAAATGCCCAGGCCCGCCAGTAGACGCCCCTATTAATATTAATTTTTGTGCCACAAATAGCCTTTAAAATTTTAATTTAATATTTAGCTTACACCACTTTTTGTATATCGTCAATATCCTTGCCACTCTTTATATGCCTTGCTAATTTTTAAGCAAATTTATAGATCATTTCTTTGTGATCTTATATAAAAAGCTAAAAATTTCAGCAACAGCTTTATATAAATTTGGTGGAATTTCTTGATCAACTTCAACCTTGCTTAAAATTTCAATAAGATCAGGATCCTCTTTGATCGGTATATCATGCTCTTTTGCAAGATCAATTATTCTATTTGCTATCTCGCCAGCGCCACTAGCCAGCACTCTTGGAGCATTATCTTTAGATCTGTTGTAGCCAAGAGCTACTGCTTTTTTCTTATTTACTTGCATTAAATTTTCTTATCAAAGCCCACATCAAGGCCACCAAATTTTTTAAATCTATCATTTAACTTTACTTTTGACAAAGTTTTGATATTAAAGTTTGAAACTATGAGTCCAAGCTTTGATATTGCTTGTTTTAATTCACTAGAGTTTGAAAGAATTAGCTCCTTAAACTCATTTGTTTGCGTAGCTACCGAGAGATCAATGTATCTTTTATCAATAAGTCCAACCATCACATTTATCTGTCCAAATTTCTTAAAATTCAGATCGATCTGAGCGTAAAATTTATCCTTTTTGCCTTGCTTAAATGCGATATTTCCACCCTCAACGCCGTCCCAAATATAAGGCATATAGGTTTGAATCCCGCCTTGAAGGCTTGATATCATTTGATGCATCTCAATCTGTGAAATCATCTTATTTGCAGCATTTACGCTTTGTGAGTTTTGACTCTTTTCACTGATATTTAAAAGCGTACTTTTTATATCTTGGCTTAGCACCTTTGAAATTTCACCACTATTTTTAGTCGTAATGTTATTTATATCATTTGTAGCGAGATTTAACTGCTTTAAAAGCGCCTTGCTCTCACTTAGCTCATTTTTAGCCAAACTTGCCTTAGCATCAGCAAGACTTAGGCTATGAGCAAGACGTCTCGCCGCACTTTGAAGCTTATCTTGCAAGCTGCCATCCTTTGAAACATCGCTCATCTCATTAAACGCTTTTACAAGCCCTACTTCATCGCCTATATTATTTAGCGTTTTTAGATCGTTTTTTATGCTATCAAGGATAGTTTTTAGCTCTTTGTGATTTTGGCTAAAACCAAAATTTTGATTTAGCTTTTCATTTGCTAGGCTTGCGACTTTCTCGCTTAAATTTGAGATGAAATTTTGCATTTTGCCTATTTGATTTTTTACTAGCTCGCCATTTTGATCTTTTGAAAAATTTTTATCTAAAAATTTAACCACACTATCAAGCTTATCAACATCTTTTAAAAGGGTTTTTATGTTTGAGTTATCAAGAATGTTTTTTGCGTCATTGCTCGCTTTTTCAAGTATAGAAGCAAGCTTTGAAAAAGAGTTTTGATTATCTAATTTTTCATCATTTAGGGTTAAAATTTGATTTAGTAAATTCCCACTTGAGAGATTTTTTATATCGCTTAGTAGCTTCTGAACCGAGTTTGGAAGCTTCTCTGGGCTAAGTGCATCTTTTAAATTTGCTTCAAGCATGACACCTGAATTTTTGATCTGATCATTGAGCGAGCCAGCTTTTAGATCGGCTATTGGCTTTAGAAATTCTTTGAGCTTTAAAGCCAAGCTCTTTATCTCAGGGCTTTCATTTTGGGTTGCTTCTGCTTCTAAGCTTTTTGTAAGGTCTGATAGCTCACTGGCTAAATTTGGAGCGATTTTCGTATCTTTTGCCTGAGATAAAATTTGTTCAGCCTTGCTAAGACTTGAAGCACTTTTTAGATCATCAAGTACTCTTGCAACGAGTTTTCCAACATTATCAAGTGTCTCTGAAATGCTCTGCTCACTAGGCGTTTGCACACTTGGCTGATTTTTAAAAAGCGAGCCTTCATTTTTACGAACTGGCACATTTTGAGTAGTATTTTGTCCAGTTTGAACCGAAGTATTTGATATATTCAAAGAATTTCCTACGTCCATTTTTTACTTTTTATTTTTTCTATCGGCAAAATTTCCATTTTGCTCAATAGTAGCTATGCCAGCCGTTCTTGCAACGAGCCTGTCGTTATACTCTTTTCTCATGTGCTGTGGTATTGTCTTTTGCGTTAGTGCAAATAAAATAAGTCCAGCAAAAAGCACCAAATAAACATAGATAAAGCCAAATGCTCCAAAAATTTTCATCGCATAGCTCATAAGAAGCGGTGAGAAAAGCGAAGCCAAAGAGTAGCTAAATAACAAAGCACGTGCGACTTGCACGCTTTTAGTTTTATCTGTGATCTCATCATTTGCTCTAGCTAAAGAAAGCCCATATGTACAAAAAATTCCAGCCCCAAAAAAGAATGAAAGTAGATATTCAATCGTTAAATTTTTGCCATTTAGCAAAAACAAAACCGCACTTATTAAAGCCACGCTGCTACAAAGCAAAATAGCTGGCCTTCTGCCATATCTATCAGAGAAACTACCGATAAAAACTTGAGCTAAAAAGCCTCCAATCATCGCAACCGTCATAAAAAATGACGCCTCTTTTGTGCCGTATCCTTGAAGCAAAACAAAAAGGCTTGCCATCGAAAAAAAGCCATTTATCGCTAAGCCTGCAATGAGCGCGCCAACAAGAGCAAGCGGGACGATACCAAAAATTTTTGGGATGTTTATAGGCTGACGCTCTGGGATTTGAGGCTGATTTATACGAATCAAATTTAATGGAATGCTTGAGAGCATGATAAAAGCTGCACTTATGATGAAAATTTCAAAGGTTTTAAGATCAAGCGCTAAGATCAAAATGCCAAGTCCAAAACTTGTGTAAAAAACGCCTTCATAAAAGGCTATCACACGAGATCTTATTTTGTTTGGAATTTTTGCATTTAGCCAGCTTTCTATAACCATCAAAAGCGCGTAGTAGCAATATCCCAAAAATGCACGCAAGATCGCCCAGAATACTAAATTTTGATTTACCGCATGAAGCATAGCTGAGACTGCAAAAATGGCTGAAAAGATGGCAAATGCTCTGATGTGGCCAGTAGTTGAGATGACTCTGTGAGCTGTAATGGTGCTAATTAACGCACCCACAAAAAAGCCTGTATTGATTAATCCAATCTCTAGCTCGCCCACTCCGTTTTGTTTAAGAAGTGCGCTGCAAGATGCGATGACTAGGCCATTTCCGATAAAAAGTAAACTCATGCCCAAAAATAGCGGTCCCATCGAGCGGATGATCCTAAAGCTACTTGCCATCAGTATCCTTTATGGTATTAAATTTATTCTCCATAAGCCCAAAAACAAATGCACCAATAGGCATCGGAGCAAGCCCCACCAAAAAGCCAGGCACGTTTAGTAAATTTTCATTTTTTAAAAAAATAAATCCAAAAAAAAGTATCGCATAAGCCACTAAGCGGTAAGGCATAAAGGCTGCTGCGAAACTTTTATCTTTAAATGAAAATCTCTGCTTTTTTAGCCTTGCTTTTTCTTCTTTTAGGCTAAATTCTTTTGCCTCTCTCTCAGGCAAAATTTCTTCATCCTCTTCGTCCTCTTCTTCTATCTTGGCTAAAATTTCATCTCTAGCATTTTCTAGCCGAGAATTTATGCGGTTTTTATAGGCAAAAAAACTAGCCGTTAGGATGATAAGCGAGGCAAAAAATGAAATTTGTGAGCTTATAAAAAATTGATTTGATATAAATTTACCAACCACGCTAAGAGCTAGCCAAAGCGCAAAGTAGCAAATAAAAAGCTTGCTAATCGTCCTCGTCATCATCGTCTTTTGTGTAGCCTTTGTATCTGCTTTCATCTTTTAGCTCATCTAGGCTTTTTATCTGTGCTTTGTAAGCTTTATAGACGTTTAAAATAGCAGCTGCGATGCCGATAGCAAAGCCCATCCAAAGAGCTGGCGTGAAATTTGTAGCCTTTTTTATAAAATACCCTAGTCCAGTGCCAAGCAAGATCGCAACAACGATTGAAACGCCAAGGCTTAGCTGCTCAGCACCTGCTACGATATCTTTTATCTTAAATTTTGCCATTAGGCTTTTATCTCCAAAAACGCCTCTTTAGCTGCGCTTACCGCTAGATCGATATCAGCTTCGCTCATCGCATCGCAGACAAATCCAGTCTCAAACTGACTTGGCGCTAGATAAATTCCACGCTTAAGCATCGCTTGGTGAAATTTAGCAAAGAGCTTTGTGTCGCTCTTTAGCGCATCATCGTAGTTTTTTACCACGTGATCTGTAAAAAAGTAGCCAAACATCGAGCCACGAACCTCAGTTTGGATAGTGATGCCAGCGCTTTTTGCAGCTTCTTTAAAGCCAGCCATCAGTTTTGTGGCAAGTTTTTCGAGTCTAGCGTATAAATTTAGATCACTATTTATCTTTGAAATAGCTGCTATGCCAGCACTCATCGCCACCGGGTTGCCACTTAGCGTACCTGCTTGATAGACAGCTCCATCTGGGCTTAAGCAGTCCATTATCTCAGCCTTGCCACCAAATGCAGCGACGTTCATGCCTCCGCCTATAACCTTGCCAAATGTGATAAGATCAGCATCCACTTCGTGAAATGGATATGAGCCGAGGCGTGAGGCTCTAAAGCCACTCATAACCTCATCAAGGATAAGCACAGCGCCAAATTTATCGCAAAGCGCTCTAAGCTCCTCTAAAAATTTCTTATCAGCTGGCACAAGCCCCATATTTCCTGCGATTGGCTCGATTATGACGACGCCGATTTTGTCTTTATTATTTTCAAAAATGGCTTTTACGCTTTCTATATCGTTATAAACTGCCAAATAGGTGTTTTTCACAACATCTTGTGGTACGCCGCTGCTTGAAGCGTTGCCGTATGTCGTTGCACCGCTTCCTGCTTTGATAAGAAGTGCGTCGCTGTGTCCGTGGTAGCAGCCTTCAAATTTTATAAGTCCGTCTTTTTTGGCATATCCTCTAGCCACTCTTATCGCGCTCATAGTGGCCTCTGTGCCAGAGCTTACGAAGCGAATTTTATCTATTTGTTTAAACTCATCACATATTAGCTTTGCTAGAGCGGTCTCTTTTGGAGAGGGAGCGCCGTAAGATAAGCCTTGTTTTACAGCAGAGATGATCGCCTCTTCGATATCTTTGTCGCAGTGGCCAAATATGAGCGGACCCCAGCTTTGGATGAAGTCAAGGTATTTTTTACCCTCGACGTCGTATAGATAAGCTCCCTTGGCGTGATCGATCATTACAGGCTCACCACCAACACTACCAAATGCACGAACAGGTGAATTTACGCCGCCTGGGATATATTTTTTAGCTTCACTAAATGCCTCTTTATTTGTCATTTTTTATCCTTTTGATTTTGTGTTTTTAAATTTGTCTTTTGATTATCTTTTGGGTTTGTAGCTGGTTTAGTCGGTGTTTTTACCACTGGTGTAGCAGCTTTTGCTGGCTCAGCTAGCTTAGCTGTGGTAGTTTTAGCTGGCTCTGCTGGTTTTGTAGCAGGGGCGACTTTGGCAGATTGCTCTGGCTGTTTTTGCGTCGTATCAGTGGAAACTGGCCTACTTAAATTTTGCGCTTTTGCTGCTTTTAAAGGAGTATTTATCTTATTTGTAATGTACTCATAAAGAATCGTTGTCTCTTCATCTGTCAAAAAATAGCTTGGCATGACGCCTTTTGGCTTAGTTAAAGCGGCTTTAAAGCTTTCAAATTCTATATCATTTATCTTTGGCGCTCTAAGCTCATCGTCAACCGTTTTGTTTGCCTTTTTGTCAAAGTGTTTGTATTTGGAGATTAGACTGCCCTCACCCTTTGCGCCGTGACATTTATCGCATCCTATGCCACGTGGATTTAGGTAGAGCATTTTGGCATATTCGGTCTTTGTGATAAAATCAGCACCAAAAATCGCCACGCAAAAAAGCAAAATCAAAAAAACAGACCGCATAAACCTCTCTTTAAAAATTTTAATTTAATTTTAGGTATGATACCACCCTTGTGATTAAAAAAGCTTTTAAATAAGGATCCAATATGAAAATTTTAGACGGCAAAGCCGTATCTTTAAAGGTCAAAGAAAGCGTAAAAGTAAGAGCTGAAGAACTAAAAAAATTTGGCATAGAGCCAACCCTAGCTGTTATCTTAGTAGGCGAAGATAAAGCATCTCAAACATACGTTAGAGCCAAAGAAAAAGCCTGCAACGAATACGGCATAAAAAGCGTAGCTCACCGTCTAAGCGAAAATACAACCCAAGCAGAGCTTCTAGCACTTATAAATGTGCTAAATTTAGACGATAGTATCCACGGCATCTTGGTGCAGTTGCCACTTCCAAAACATATAGATACAAATACCGTTTTAGCAACGATCGATCCAGCAAAAGACGTAGATGGCTTTCACGCTGTAAATGTCGGCAAACTTGTTAGTGGACTAGATGGCTTTGTGCCTTGTACGCCGCTTGGAGTTATGGAAATTTTAAAAGAGTATGGCATTGATGTGGCTGGACTAAATGCGGTGGTGATCGGTAGAAGCAACATTGTTGGCAAGCCTATGGCAAATTTACTCCTAAACGCTTCTGCAACAGTTACGATCACTCACAGCAAGACTAAAAATTTAAAAGAAATTTGTAAAAATGCTGACCTCATCGTCGCAGCCATCGGTAAGCCATTTTTCTTAAAGGCTGACATGGTAAAAGATGGCGCAGTAGTCGTTGATGTGGGCATAAATAGACTTGATGATGGCAGACTTGTAGGCGATGTGGACTTTGACGAGGTCGCACCAAAATGCTCATACATCACGCCAGTTCCTGGAGGCGTGGGTCCGATGACGATTGCGATGCTTTTAAATAACACAATCCTTGCAGCCCAAGCTAAGATAGCTAGCCACAAAAGAGCGTAATAATGAAAAAATTTTTTACTAAATTTTATGACTTTTGCTCAAGCTGGACAGGCACGGTCATCATCGTACTTTTTGTTATATTTTTCATAGCTCAAGCCTTTGTGATCCCGTCTGGTTCGATGAAAAACACGCTTTTGGTTGGTGATTTTTTATTCGCCAAAAAATTTGTTTATGGTATACCAACACCAAGAATTCCATGGCTTGAGGTGAAAATTTTACCTGAGCTAAATGACAATGGTCACCTCATCACAGGCGACAGTCCTGCAAGGGGTGACATAGTCGTATTTCGCTATCCAAACGATGAGAAAACTCACTTTGTAAAGCGCTGCTTTGCAACTAGCGAAGATGAGATAGTATTTACCGAAAAAGCCTTGTATTTGCGTCCAAAAGAGGGAGATGATTTTATAAAGGCAAACTGCCGTGAAAATTTAAACGGCAAAGAGAGCAAATTTGGCTACTCATGTAGCGATATAGCCGAGCTTGATGGCAAGCTTTTTATAAAAGAGCCATATAGATTTAGCGGCATCCACTACGATGAAAATGTAAATTTATTTGAGCAGATGATTTTCATGCTAAATACAAACAAAGATAGTGTTTTTATGAAGCCAGTGTCCATTAGCTCACTACCGCAAAATCCAAATTTTAACCTTAATGCATTTTATGTAAAAGTGCCAAAAGACGAATACTTCATGATAGGCGACAACCGCGATCACTCAAATGATAGCCGTTTTTGGGGAAGCGTGGCTTACAAGGACATAGTCGGAGAGCCTTGGTTTATATATTTTAGCTGGGATAATAACTACAATGTGCGCTGGGAGCGTATCGGACGCTTTGTAGATACGATAGAAAACGATGAGTTTTTTACAAAACAAGCTCTAAAAGAAGGCGAAGTAGATGGGCTTCATTGATAACATAGACATAGTTAAAGTCGCCACTATCGTCATCTCTTTAATAATCGCCATCGTCGGTCACGAGATCGCCCATGGCTATGTCGCTTATAAATTTGGCGATAACACAGCAAAAAATCTTGGCAGACTTAGCATAAATCCTATAAAACATATTGACCCAGTTGGCACTATCATCGTGCCACTAGTACTTTATCTAAGCACTGGTATGATGTTTGGCTGGGCAAAACCAGTGCCTGTAAATACCTACACAGTCGTGCGAAATGGCGGCTACAAGGCAGCTATCTACGTAAGTCTAGCTGGCATCTGTTACAACATCATCTTGGGTGTCTTATCGCTTTTTGTGTTAAAGGCTTTATTAAATATAGAAACCTTTGAAATTTTACTTCAGTTTTTATTTACGCTTGCGCTTTTAAATTTGATGTTAGCCAGCTTCAACCTCTATCCGATCCCGCCACTTGACGGCTTTCACGCGCTCGAGTACGCACTTAGAAATTTTGGCTTTCACGCACTGGCTGAAAAGCTTGAGGGCATCTCAAGATATGGCTTTGTCATCCTTATTATCATCCTTGTTTCGCCGTTAAAAGATACTATCTTTTATCCAACAAGATACGTTTTAGATATCGCAAGTGCCTTTATAAATGGCTAAATTTAGAGCAAATTTGCTCTAAATTTTTGGCTTTTTGATCTTATAAGAGTACTCTTTTTTAAATTCCTCTTTTGGCGCAAGGCTAAATTTAAGCTCCACCTTGCCATCTTTGCTGATATCTTTTTTATCAAAGCCCTTTATCTCGACCTTTACCGCCTCATCAGCAGATACTGGCACGCGCTCCACCAAGGTGACATCAACGCTCTTGCTTGAGTTATTTTTGACACTTATCTCATAGCCCTCTTCGCTTATGCGCTCCTTGCCAAGAAGCGAGCTCTTTTTAAATTTATTCAAGCGCTCTTTTTTAAGCTCGATTAGCTCGTTTTGCCCTAAAAATAACTGCACTGGCTCATCTTTAGCTTTCATCTCAAACTCGCTAGGACTACCAACACTCACACCATTAACGTAAAACTGCGTTTTAGCTGGAGTTAGATCGTCATTTAGCTTAAAGCTAGCTACGTTATATGCCTTTAGCGAGCCGTAAAAATCAGCAAAAACGCTAAAATTTGCATCCATTTTTTGCGTATCATAAGTTATATATTTGCTCTCGCCTTTTACTAAATTTATCCCATCTATCTTCCAAATTTTGGCAAACTCATTCTCATCTCTTTGCACACGCATATCAGCGACCTCAGCAGTGACTTTCGCAGTTTTTAGCATATTTTTTGAAGCGCCGTAACCATCAGCCTCCGCCTCGCTCTCCTCGTACCAAGAGTAAAACTTGCTTGGAGCAAGCGCCTTTTGATATCTGGTCGGATAAATAGCTAGTTTTAAATTTTTAACATCACTTGCAAAAGGGTTGGTAAGCAAAATTTCTTGTTTTATCAAGATATTTTTGTTTTTTGTATCTGCATAAATTTCATTTAGCGTCTTTGGGGCCTCGTCATCCATATATGAAAGCATCGCCTCTTTTGGACTACAAGCAAATTTCATATCAATCTGCAAAAATCCAGCCATCTCACTCTTTGGCTCATTTTCTTTAAGCGCTTCAAGCTCGCTTTTAGCAGCTGAAATTTTCTCGATATTATCTAGGCTAAATTTATAAAACTCATCAGCTCTTTTTGTCACATCGTTACTTTTATTTTCTTCTACTAAAGCTTGCTCTATAAACCTACCTCTTGCTTTTAGTGCCTCAAGCTTGCTACTTAAATTTGCAACTTCTTGCTTCCATTTTATGTAGCTTGGGCTATTTTCTTCACTGATCTTTTCTAGATTAGCATTCACGTCACAATCACCATTTATAGTGATACTATCACTCTGTACGCCCTCTGGCACAAAGGCGCTAAAAGAGCTATTTGCGTCACTAAATTTTTGAGTGATTATGGTTTGATCCGTGTAGATCTCTATCAAATTTTCATTTGCAAAGGCTAGCGCTGAGACCATTAAAAAGAGTGTCTTTTTCATATTTTTCCCTTTTAAGAATTTCACAAATTATAGCCTTTTCTCACATGCAAGCAAAATTTTATTTTAATGCAACTTTGACTATAATCAACAAAAAATTTAACGGACTTTTCATGAAGATAGACAAAGTTTTCTTAGCTAGCGATCACGCTGGTTTTGAGCTAAAAAACGAGCTTAAAGAGGCTATTAAAGGGCTTGGATACGAAGTAGTTGATCTTGGCACAAACGATAAAAATAGCGTTGATTACCCTGATTATGCGCATTTGCTGGCGAGCAAGCTTGAGCCTAACTGCTACGGCGTGCTAGTTTGTGGTACAGGCATAGGCATATCAATAGCTGCAAACAGGCACGAAAACGTAAGATGCGCCCTTTGCCACGACGAATTTACCGCTAGACTTGCAAGAGAGCACAACGACGCAAATGTCATCGCTTTTGGTGCAAGGGTTATTGGCGCAGGCGTGGCTATCTCGGCGGTTGAAGCCTTTTTAAAGACTGAGTTTGCAGGCGGCAGACACGAAAGAAGGGTTAAAAAAATAGAGCTTGAGGCAGGCAAATGATAGGCGAGTGGATCGTTTTTACCGCTCTTGTTTGTGCTGCGATCTACCTAACCGTCATGGTTTTTTACTTCAAAACGCTTCTAAAAAAAGAGCGTGCGACAAAAGATTTTATGAAAAATAACCTCCAAGATACCGAGGTCGTCATAAGAAAATTTCAGATCCAACTTCAACGAAGTCTAGGCAACATCGACATCTTGACAGATGAGCTAAACAAAACTAAAAACGACGTAACCTCACTTCGCACAAGAAACTCCCAGTACCGCTTAGAAAACGACAAGCTAAGACAACGCATTCGTGAGCTTGAAGGCAAGATCGAAGCGTTACTTTAACATCAAATTTAAGGAAATTTATGAAAATTTTAGATCAAAAAGGCAAAGAATTTTTACTAAACTCTATTCGCTGCATAAACGACTTTCCAAAGCCTGGCATAGTCTTTCGTGACATCACGACGCTACTAAACAACAAAGAGGCATTTAACTTTTTGATAGATCATTTAGTGGCTAGATATGAGGACGCAAAGATTGACTACATCACTGGCATCGAGTCACGTGGTTTCATCTTTGGCGCGGCGCTTGCAGCAAGGCTAAGACTGCCTTTTGTGCCTATTCGCAAGCCCAAAAAACTGCCTTTTATTACGCTTTCTCAAAAATATAGCCTAGAATACGGCGTCGATGAAGTGCAAATTCACATCGATGCTTTTGGAGAAAAAGCAGGTGCAAGAGTGCTTTTGATGGACGATCTCATAGCCACTGGAGGCACTGCAAAGGCTTCAGTCGAGCTTATCAATCAAACTAACGCAACCTGCGTTGAAGCTTGCTTTCTCATAGATCTAGTCGATCTAAAAGGAAGCGAAAAACTAAAGTCGCTTACTAAAATTTACAGCGTTTTAGAGGTTTAGAATGGAAGAGTTTTTTATAGAACTGCTTAAAGAGTACGGCTACATCATACTTTTTGTCTGGTGTATCATGGAGGGCGAGATGGCCTTAATAATGGCTGGAATTCTCGCTCACACCACGCACATGCACATCGCGCTTGCTATCTTTGTGGCTGGACTTGGAGGCTTTGTGGGAGATCAAATTTACTTCTACCTTGGCCGTTACAATAAAAAATACATCGCAAAAAGACTTCACACGCAGCGGAGAAAATTTGCAGTGGCGCACATAATGCTGAAAAAATACGGCTGGCCGATCATCTTTTTGCAACGCTATATGTATGGCTTTCGTGTCATCATACCGCTTTGCATAGGGCTTACCGGCTATGATGCTAAAAAATATGCCTTTATAAATTTGATCAGCGCTTGGTGCTGGGCGGCGATCACCACCATACCTGCTTGGATACTTGGAGAGCATATATTAGTGCTGCTTCAAAAAGCAAAAGAGCACTGGTATGTCGCTATCCCAGTGGTTGCCATATTTATGGGGCTTTTGATCTATACATTTAAGCGCATCGAAAATAAAATTTTAAACGAAAGGAGAGACAGAAGACATGCAGTTTCAAATAGTTGATAAGAAATTAAAAGATATAAAAGCTGATATTGAACTAATTTTTGTAGTAGATAAGGACTTAAAACATAAATTTATAAGCGATAAAGAGGCTATTAAATTTAATAATTATAAAGGCGATAGTGTACTCATCCTAAGCGAGGCAAAAAGGGCTTACGTGCCACTTTCTAAGCTTGATCTTGACGAGCTTAGAGTTGCAGCCGCTAAAGCTTACAACGCTCTAAAGTCACTAAACATTAAGAGTATAAAGCTAGCTTCTTACGTAGTGGAGTGCCAAAAACTAAGCTTTGAAGCACTTGCTGAGGGCTTTTTGCTTGGGAGCTATGAATTTAATAAATATAAAGAGAAAAAAGAGAAATACACCCTTAAAGAGATCATCTTTTCTACTGAAGAATTTTCTAGCAAAAAGGTCGATCTAAAGGCAGCAAACGAGGGCTTTAAAGAGGCAGAGATAATAGCAAATGCTACAAATTTCACAAAAGATATCGTAAATGAAATCCCAGAAATTTACACACCACAAAAGATGGCCGAGGATGCGCAAAATTTAGCCAAAAACATCGTAAGCATAAAGTGCGAGGTCTATGACGAGAAATTTCTAGCAAAAGAGAATATGAACGCATTTTTGGCGGTAAATCGCGCAAGCGTGCATAAACCAAGGCTCATCCACCTAACATACAAGCCTAAAAAGTCTAAAAAACGCATCATCTTTGTTGGTAAAGGCCTAACATACGATAGCGGCGGACTTAGCTTGAAGCCGGCTGATTATATGCTCACTATGAAATCAGACAAAAGCGGTGCAGCAGCAGCTCTAGGCATCATAAAGGGTGCAGCAGAGCTAAATTTACCATTTGAAATCCACGCTATTTTAGGCGCAACCGAAAATATGATCGGTGGTAACGCCTACAAACCTGATGACGTGCTAATGTCTAGAAGCGGCATTAGCATAGAGGTTAGAAACACCGACGCAGAGGGACGTTTGGTCTTGGCTGACTGCCTAAGCTACTCGCAGGACTTTAAGCCAGATATCTTAATCGACATGGCAACCTTAACTGGCGCTTGCGTCGTGGGACTTGGCGAATACACAACAGGCATCATGGGCAACAGCGAGAGCCTAAAAAGCGAGTTTAAAAACAAGATAAAAGATAGCGGCGAGCTAGCGACTACACTTGATTTTAACCCTTATCTTAGCGAGCTTATCAAAAGCCAGATCGCAGACGTTAGCAACTGCGCCTCAAGCAGATATGGCGGCGCGATCACGGCTGGCATGTTTTTGGCCAAATTTATCAAAGATGAGTATAAAGATAAGTGGCTACACCTTGATATCGCAGGTCCAGCGTACCGCGAAAAGGCTTGGGGATATAACCAAGCAGGTGCGAGTGGAGCAGGAGTTAGGATGAATTTATACTTTTTACAAGCACTTAGCAAGGAGAATTGATGGGACTTTCAGTTGGAATAGTAGGCCTACCAAATGTGGGCAAATCAACGACATTTAACGCGCTTACAAAGGCGCAAAACGCTGAGAGTGCGAACTATCCGTTTTGCACTATCGAGCCAAACAAAGCCATCGTGCCAGTGCCTGATAAGCGCCTAAATGAGCTTGCAAAGATAGTTAGTCCTAATAAAATTCAATACTCAACCATCGAATTCGTAGATATCGCAGGCCTTGTAAAAGGGGCTAGCTCAGGCGAGGGGCTTGGCAATAAATTTTTATCAAACATCAGAGAGACCGAGCTTATTTTGCATATCGTTCGCTGCTTTGAGGATGAGAACATCACTCACGTCGAGGGCAGCGTCGATCCAGTAAGAGACATCGAGATCATCCAAACCGAGCTGATACTAGCTGATATTGAGCAACTAAACAAAAAGATAGAAAAGCTCACAAGAGAGGCGAAGGCAAATGCAAAAGGTGCAAAAGAGGCACTTGAGATAGCAAATTTACTTTTGGCTCACCTAAACGAGGGCAAAAGTGCGAGTAGCTTTGAGCAAAGAGATAGCGAGGCGTTTTTAGCACTAAATAGGGAGCTAAGACTTTTAAGCGCCAAAGAGGTAGTTTATGGTGCAAATGTCGATGAAGAGGGGCTTAGCGAAGATAATAAATTTGTAAAAGCGCTAAAAGAGTATGCAAAAGCCTCAGACCACGAGGTGATCAAGCTTTGCGCCAAAGTAGAAGAGGAACTAATCGGACTAAGCGACGAGGAGGCTCACGAGTTTTTAGTCTCTCTTGGCACGAGCGAGAGCGGACTTGAAAAGATCATCAAAACATCTTTTGCTAAGCTAAATTTGATAAGCTATTTCACAGCTGGCGTCGTTGAAGTAAGGGCTTGGACGATCACAAATGGCTGGAAAGCGCCAAAAGCAGCAAGCGTCATCCACAACGACTTTGAGAGGGGCTTTATCAGAGCTGAAGTGATAAGCTATGATGACTACATCGCACATGGCGGCGAAAACGGAGCCAAAGAGGCTGGCAAGATGAGACTTGAGGGCAAAGACTATATCGTACAAGATGGCGATGTTATGCACTTTAGATTTAATGTTTAATTTTAGCCCTCTTTTGGGCTAAATAGTCAAAAAAATATTTAATCCTTGGGCTGTATAAGGTGAATTAAAACTTCCTTATTATAGTTGATAAAAATTCTTTTGAAAAATATACTAAGTTATATCGTCTTATTAATATCTTTATTGATACATAAGCTTCTCTATACAAGCAATGATGTAAATACTATCAGCTCTGTGATATCAATATGGGTTTTATAAGTAAAGATAATAGCTCTTAGTTGCAGAGGTTGATGGCTTAATGAAGAACACAATTAAAGCAAGAAAGATTTCGATAGATAAAATAATGTATTCATCATCTTTTACAAACTTTTAAATCTATAATATTTTTTTAAAGACTATATAAAACTTACAACCAAAGTCTAAGCAAATAAGACACCGTCCAAGTAAGGTATAAAAATTTTACTTATACGCCTAGCGTATTTATTTTATTATTCCGATGGTCTCAGCAAATTTAAGCTCTTTATTTTCAAAGAGATTGTATTCAATCGCATCTTTTTCGCTAAGTATCACGATAGTTGAGCCAAGCTCGAAATTCCCAAGGCGCTCGCCCTTTTTGATATGTAAATTTTCATACTCGTAAATTTGTGTAAAATTTGCCATCGCATTTGTCTGTATACGCTCATCAAAACAAAATTTCATCTTTCCGACATTTAGCGCACCTACAAAAACAAGCCAAAGTTTTTTACCATTTTTCGTCTCACAAGATAGCGCTACGCGTTCGTTCTTTGTATAAAGGCTGTCTACTTTTGCAAGCCATTTTGCAGCCACGCTGTAAAGTTTACCCGGAATGTATATGGCTTTTTTAATGGCAATATCACAAGGCGCATGATAATGATGATAATCTTTTGGGCTAAGATAGATATTTGCAAAGTCATATTCGCCCTCAAGCTTGCTCTGCCCCAATAGCTCACTTACACTATACTCCATGCCTTTTATGCTAAAGGCCTTTAGTTCCTTTGTGCTGCCAAAACTAAGACAAGTACCATCAACTGGGCTTATAAACATCTCATCTGCTGCATCAAAATCTCTTGGTTTTATGAGCCTTCTAGTAAAAAGCTCATTTAAATTTTTATATTCATTTGCTGGTTTAAACTCGCTCATATCTATCTTAAACAGCTTTATGTAAAAAGAATTTATGGCCTCTTGAAGTGGTTTAAAAAAGCTAATCCTTGCAACCTTTCCAAAAATTTGAGAAAATAGATTGTCTTTATTCATTTTATTCCTTACTTAAGTTTAATATTACAATCTCACTTGGAGCAAAAATTCTAACAGGAGGCCCCCAAAATCCAGCACCACTACTAACATAAGCTTGCATTTTATCATTAATCTTATAAAGGCCATGTAAAAATCCCTGGTCAAGTAAAACCAAAAGGCCAAAAGGAAAAATTTGACCAGCGTGTGTATGACCGCAAAGCACCAGATCAACGTCTTGCTGCATTGATTTTATAAATTTTGGCTGATGAGAGAGCAAGATAGTAGGTAGCGATGGATCACGTCCTGTCAATGCTTCATCCAAATTTGGCTCTAAATGTTTAAACCTAATGCCAGCCAAATCGTAAACGCCAGCTAGATTTATACTCGCAATTTTTTTGTTTTTATTACCTAAAATTTCTATGCCAAGAGAACTGATCTTTTCTAAAATGCCATCTATCCCGTGATAATACTCATGATTGCCAGGGACATAGAAAGTTCCATAGGTACTTTTAAGACTCTTTAATGGTTCCAAAAAATCTCCTATAAAAGCAGCATTTACATCAACCAAGTCGCCCACTATCACTACGATGTCAGGATTTGCCAAATTTATGTCATTGACGAGTTTTTTCATAAAATCTTTCTGTAGAAATTCTCCTATATGTACGTCAGTTATCATGGCTATTTTTAGGTTGCTTTGTAAATTTTTTATTTTTATATCTACTTGTCTGATCTTTGGTAGAGTTAAAGCATTGAAAATACCTTTTAAAAAACAAGCAATTACAAAAATGACAAATGTAATGTCGAAACAAAATTTTATACATTTTCGTCTTGTTGGACTAAAACTACTTTTAGAAAAAATGCTACGTAATATATCGTAAAATAGACTAACAGCAAATAAAAATAGTGAAAAACCTATGAGTGTACCAGTGATCAAATAAAGCTCAATGCTTAGGAAGGAAAACCTGATCTGAAGAACAAATATAAACTCAAGGATACAAATAACATATAAAAGTATCCTGATTTTTGCAAGATATGGTATAAAAAATGAGACCTTTTTTATGAAACGATTATACGAATAAAAATTTATAAGAAAACTAAATACGAATGCTCCAATAATAATTCTCAAAAGCCCCAAAAATTCTCCTTGTAAAAAATAGAAAATTATATTTTATATTTTTAAATTTGTACTATAAAAATTAATATTTTATATTTAATGTTACTAGTCTTAAAAATTGTATAGTTTTGGACGTATAAAAAATGATTTAAAGTTGAGTAAATCTAATAGTTATTTAAGAAAATAAGGTGGGAGAAAACCCACCTTATAAAGAATTATTTAACTTTACCAGTCTCAATTCTTTGTTTGTAGATCTCACGAAGTTTTCTTATATCATTTTTAACTTCGAATACACCATGCCAGTGTGAGTAGTCAGGACCACCCATTAGAGCGCCTTGTCTCATACGACGACCTTCATGGTGCCACATATGATAATAGACATCTTGGAATTCATCTGACCAAGCATCTTCTAGTAGTAGGTTTTTAGCTTTCAACTCTTCAAGCATCTTAGTTGCTTCAGCATTGTAAACGTTATAAAGCTCTACTTGTTTATCACCCATAATGAAGAAGTTATCTGTATGAGTTGATGTATGGCAAGCTTTACAAACTAGCTTCATCTCAGCTCTTGCTGCTTCTGGTCCATTTGGATGACCTGCTAGAGGTGTTCCTACGTTTAGTTTGCCAGTTTTTTCGTAAACAACAGCAGCTTGTTCATCACCAGCTGTTCTTAGCTTACTGCTGACGCCCCATAGGTTCCATTTTAGTCTTCTTGAAACATTGTGAGTTGTTGTTGTTTCACCAACACCACTCATGTGGCAAGCTGCACAAGTTGGAGCTCTAAAGTCTGGTACATCCCATGTATCAGGAGCAGCATCAAAATTCCATTTGTGAGCTTCGCTATTATAGATATGTCCGTGCATTGAGTTGTTAAAGATCTCAATATCTGGGTGATCAGGTCCAAGGTGGCAAGATGCACAAGCAGCTGGTTTTCTAGCTTCAGCTATGCTAAATGTGTGTGCGCTGTGGCATGATTTACATCCGCCTACGCCACCATCAGGATAAACATTACCTATACCGTAGTTTGGCCAAGTCTCTTTTGTAGGTTTGTGATCAGCGTCTAGTTTGATGACGGTTCCGTGGCACTGAGAACAACCAGTAGCGTCTGGAGCCATTTTGTATTCTGGATGATCCATACCTTCATAGTGATACATTAGTTTTACTATCACAGGGTTAGCATACATTTGCATAGCACCTCTTGCGTGACCACTCTTAACAAATTCTTCAACCTCATTTTCGTGACACTTAGCACAAGTTTTTGGGCTAACTAGCATTGAAACATGGTTGTTAGAATCTTTTGGATGCACCTTAACTGAAGCCATAGGATTATCTGCATTTACAGAGTGACAATCCATACAACTTACGCCAACGTGAGCGTGGCGACTATTTTTCCAATCGGCAACTATGCCGGGTGTCTCTTTAGCGTGGCACTCAACACAGCTTTTTGATAAGTCTGACATTTTGTGAGCAACTTTAATGTTTTTTACAACATTAAGGTTTAAAGCGTCAGATTTATTTGCATCCATGTTTGCGGCAAAGCCAAAAGACATTAGACAGGCTAATAACATTAGCGACTTTTTAAACATCTCTCCTCCTTACTTGGTTTTATTGTTTTCTTGTTTTTTAATTGCTTCAAATTTATCGATTTGTAGTCCTAAATTCTTGTGACCAACATGCTCATGGCAGTCAACACATGATTTCTTATTAGGATTTCCAAGAACGAAATAATCTCTGTGTGGCAAGAATGATTTACCAGCTTGAATAACATTTTTTAAATTTGAGTGGCAAGTCAAACATCCACTATCATAGACAAAGTGAGATGCATGCTCGCGTTTTTTACGCCAGTCGATCTTGTCCGTATCTGTAAAAAATGTCTTATAACCATCATTTATCGATACTTTAAGTTTTGTAAGTACATAGGTATAGGCACTTGTATGATTTAGGTGACAGGCTGAACATTCAGCTTTTATGCCAAGCTTGTTATTGCCGCCGTGTACATCTTCATGATATGCAGCATTCATAGGATCCATCGTGTGACAAATGGTACAGATGTAGCCACTACCAGTTGCATGAAGTGCATCAGCAATACCCATAGACGCAATAAGTCCGATCACAATGCCGATAATAACAGATGACCAAACAAAAAATTTCTTCTTAACTTCAGCCAAAACTTCCTCCTGAATTTATCAATATATCGTAAATTTTTACGAAAATTTTAAGTGAATACTATCAAAAGATATATAAATTTTTTCTTTAAGTAAATAAAAATATTTATTTGATATTAACTTTCAATAAGAATAAATTTCTTGCAGTCCACCTACATCTTTTTCCAAAATTTGGTTCTTCTCGTCAAGTTTAACCAAACCATTTGTTTTAAATTTATTTAAAATTCTCGAAAAAGTTTCTGGAGTCATATTAAGTATTGATGAAATTTTTGTATGTTTTAGCTCGTTAAATAAATCTTCATGGTCTAAAATAAACCTAGCCACTTTTTCTTCTGAGCTTAAAATTAACTCTTGATGAAGTAGATTTGTTGTGATTCTTATCTTTTCAGACATTGACTTTAAAAATTTCATACAAATTTCTGGTTTTATTAAAAATTCAGCCGCGAATTTTTCATAATTTATCTTTAATACCTCGCCAGATATGGTAAAAATAGCACTAGCTGGGTAGACAATATTTTCAAAATTTACGACTTCAGCTACAAAATTCATAGGGGCTAGCTGATGAATAAAAATTTCTTTTCCATTTGCTGTGGTTTTATAAAGCTTGACAGAGCCACTTATCAAAAATATTAACCATTTTGGCTCCTCGCCTTCTATAAATAAAAATTCACCCTTTTTATACTTTTTTACGACACTTATGGCTTCAAGTTTGGCTAAATCTTCTTCGTTTAAGCCTTGAAAAAACGGGATTTTTTCTATCATATTTTTACTCGCCTTTTTAAAATAAAAAATATTTTAGCATATAAAAATAAGATAAATTTTAATAGATTTTCAAAGGGAATTTTCCCTTTGAAATGTATGAAATTATTTTTTAAGTAGATCTCTAATCTCAGTTAAAAGTGCAATGTCGGCTGGAGTTTCAGGCTCTGCTGGAGCTGGCTCCTCTTTTGGTAATTTATTTTTAAGTGTATTTAAAGCTTTGATGACGCAGAAAATACAAAATGCGATTATTAAAAAATCAACCATTGTTTGTATAAATGAGCCATAGTTTATCGTAACGGCAGGCGCTCCCTCTACCGCTTCTTTTAGTGTAAGCTTAAGATCAGTGAAATTTACACCGCCAGTTAAAACGCCAACAACAGGCATGATAACATCACCAACTAGTGATGAAACGATCTTTCCAAACGCGCCACCTATAACAACGCCAACAGCCATATCTATGACATTTCCACGCATCGCAAATTCTTTAAATTCGCTTATAAAACTCATTGTTTCTCCTAAAAATGTTAAATTTTTGTTCGGATTTTATTCAAGAAATGCTTTGCTTCGGCTAAAAAAATCAAATTACATAACTTTAAATTTATCAAGCTGGTGTTATAATCCAAACTCAAAATTTAACGTAAGGAATGAGCTTATGTATCGTTTTGCACCCTCTCCAACAGGAGATATGCACATAGGAAATTTACGTGCAGCTATTTTTAATTATATTTGTTCTTTGCAAGATAAAAGTGGTTTTATTTTACGTATAGAAGATACAGACAAAGAGCGAAATATTGAAGGAAAAGAGAAAGATATCTTAGAAATTTTAAGCAAATTTGGCATAAAACCAGAGCAAATTTACATCCAAAGCGAAAACTTAAAATTCCACAGACAGCTAGCTTCAAAACTACTCATCGATAAGAAGGCATTTGCTTGCTTTTGTACCGAAGAAGAACTCGAGGCAAAAAAACAAAAAGCAAAAGAGCAAGGTGTGGCATATAGATATGACGGCACCTGCGAGAGACTAAGCGATACTGAAGTTTTAAACTGCGAGAAGCCGTTTGTTATCCGAATGAAAAAGCCAACACGCACTATGAGCTTTACAGACGCTATAAAAGGCGAGCTAAGCTTTGAGCCAGACGCAGTTGATAGCTTTGTCATCATGAGAGCGGACAAAACTCCAACTTATAACTTTGCCTGCGCGGTTGATGATATGCTTGAGGGCGTGACCTTTGTCATACGCGGTGAGGATCACGTGAGCAACACACCAAAGCAAGACCTCATACGCGAGGGGCTTGGCTACACTGGCAAGATGAACTACGCGCATTTGCCTATCCTTTTAAATATAGATGGCAAAAAAATGAGCAAGCGCGAGAACGAATCAAGCGTAAAATGGCTCTTTGAGCAGGGATTTTTACCTGAGGCGATCGCAAACTATTTGATACTTCTTGGCAACAAAACTCCAACTGAAATTTTTACGATCGAAGATGCGGTAAAGTGGTTTGATATAACCAAAATTTCACGCTCACCGGCTAGATTTGACGTGAAAAAACTTGAGCAAATAAATAGAGAACACATCAAGCTTGCTTCAAAAGAGCGCATAAAAGAGATCTTTGGCGTGGATGATAGCAAGGTTGAGCTAGTTAAATTTTACACTCAAGAGAGCTCCCTAGTACCTGAGATAAAGGCAAAAGTAGAGGCTATATACTCACCAAAAATAGCTCCGGATGAGTATAAAAACGAATTTGAAATCATCAAAAAAGCAGCTCAGAATTTAAAAACATGCGAGAGCTTTGATGAGTTTAAAAAAGAGCTTATGAGCGCTACAAATTTAAAAGGTAAAAACTTTTTCATGCCGCTACGTGCGCTTCTTACAAACGACCTTCACGGCCCTGAGCTAAGCGAGCTCTATCCTCTTATCAAAGATGATCTGGCCAAAATTTTAATCTAGGAGCAAAAATGATACTTTCCACCCTATTTTCAGCGATTGCAAACATTTTACACCTTATTATTACGGTCTATACTTGGGTCATCATCGCAGCAGCTCTGATTAGCTGGGTCAGACCTGATCCTGGCTCGCCAGTCGTACAGCTACTTTATAGGCTAACTGAGCCGGTTTATAGCTTTATTAGACGCTATATAAAAACAAATTTTAGCGGTATCGACTTTACACCGCTTATTGTGCTTTTAGCACTTCAATTTTTAGATCAATTTTTAATAAGGCTTTTATTTGGTTTTGCTGCGTCACTTTAGTATTCTCTCTCTTGCTTGTGTTGCTCTTTTAGCTAAAATTTATACCTATGAAGAGCTAAAAAACGAGCCAAAAAGCCTTGCAAAAGACTACTACATCAACCGCCTTATCAACGAGGGCAGTTACACAAAAGAGCAGATAGCAGATCTTTCTAGTGATGTGTTTAGAAAAGCAGGCCTTGTTCAAAAATCAATCGATAAAATTTTACCTCCAAAAGCGGCTCCTAGCAAATGCCCTGGTGTAAATGCAAAAAATATCACCCAGGCAAATCTAACCTGCCAAAATTTGCTAACATCCATTTCTTTTAGCTTAAAGCTTGATAATCACACTCGTGAAATTTTAGCAGCCAATCTTGCAAAGACAAATCCAGAAAAATCAAAAATTTTACTCGTATTAAATGAAGCAAATCCGGCTAAAGCTTTTGCAAATTTAAACGATACAAAGAGCTTTTTAGAGCTATTTAACGCCTCTAGCCCGCAAAATAAAAGTATACTTTTTAGCGAAAGTTTTGATGCAAATTTCATGACCAAGCTCTACTCACAAAAGGGCTTTACAAATTTATTAAACGATATTGTTTTTAATAAAAAATATGAAGGTTTTAGAAGAAATTTGCTAAGCATCGATCCAGCTGTCACTGAAAAAAGTGATGCTTTTACGCTTGGATTAAATGCCATTTTACTAGGACAAGACGATATCGCCTTTAGCCTTTTTGCAAGAGCCAAGAGTACATTTGAAAGGGCGTGGCAAAGAGATAATACAACCTTTTGGCAGTACCAGATAAGCAAAAACGAAAGCTTTTTAAAAGAGCTAAGTGCCAGCAAGGACGCGAATATCTACTCGCTTTACGCAAGAGATTTGATCGGTGGCGAACCACTTGAAGTCATCGTACCAAAACCTAGCAAGCAAAATATCGAAAATTTTGACGTGAGCGATCCGTTTTTATGGAACAAAACTGCAGCCCTTGTAAAAGATATGAATGCCACGCAAGCAAGCGAATTTGCGAAGAAATTTTATACAAACGAAAGTATCGGTGCCTATGCATTTTTCATGCAAAAGGCACATGGCTGGGAGAAGCAATACTTCTTAATGCCAAGTTCTCCTGAGCTTGAGGGTATCAGCAACGAGAGAAAATCGATGATCTATGCTCTGGCTAGACAAGAGAGTCTCTTTATCCCAAGCGTAGTTTCTACTTCATACGCCCTTGGAATGATGCAGTTTATGCCATTTCTTGCAAATGCGATCGGCAAAAAAGAGCTAAAAATTCCAAATTTTGACCAGGACGATCTTTTTAAAACTGATGTTGCCTTTAAATTTGCAAATCACCACCTAAACTATCTTGATAAATTTCTCTATCATCCGCTCTTTACCGCATACGCGTACAACGGCGGTATTGGCTTTACTAAAAAGCTTATCACAAGAGATGATATGTTTAAAGAGGGAAAATTTGAGCCATTTTTGTCGATCGAGCTTGTCCCAGTCGGAGAAACTAGAAACTACGGCAAAAAGGTGCTTGCCAACTACGTGATCTATATGGCGCTTACTGGTTCCAATATAAAGATTTCGCAACTTTTCGAAAATTTAACAAAACCGGCTTTGACTGATAAATTTCGAAACTAAGTGCTAGATCATCGCTTTGCTTGCTTGGTGCGGTCACTTCATAATAGAGCGCCCAAAGCATCGAAAATCCAGCAAATTTTAACATCTCATCATTTTCATCAAGTAGCCTTGCGTTTGTGGCATTTGAGTCATTATTTACCTTGATATTATTTAGCTCGCTAGCGTGCTCTTTTGGGTTTATAGCCACCAAAAAGTGCTCTTTGCTTGCATCTAAATCTGAGTTATAAATAGGATTTAGATAAGTTGCTACAATTAGCGTTCTATCGGTGCCGTCAATGATCTCGCTCTTGCTTGTGTAGGCCAAAAGCTCATTTTTTAACGGCTCATGTACAATTACTTTTTCACCAGCACAGCCAAATATCATCAAAATAAATACAAAAAACGATATAAATTTACTCATAAAAACTCTTAATTTTCTAAAATTTCTGCCATTTTAGCATTTTAATTTTTAAATTTCACTCATAAATTTTAAAGCCAACATAAGTTATAATCGCGAGAAATTTTAACAAAAAAGGTTCTTATGAAAAGACTTGCTATTGCTTTTTCTGGCCCTTCAAATAGCGGGAAAACGACTCTTATTTTAAAGGTAGCAAAAAAATTTATAGATGATGGTTTGAAAGTCGCGATAGTAAAACATGATCCAGGCGACAAGGCCAAATTTGATGTTGAAGGCAAGGATAGCTTTAAATTTTCTCAAACTGGAGCAGATGTGGTGGTGATGAGTCCGACTAGAACAACTTATTTTTCACAAAAACCACAAGAAATTAACGATGTCATTAAAATGCTAGGCGAGTTTGATATGCTCTTAGTTGAGGGTTTAAAGACGCTTCCACTACCAAGGTTAAGTGTTTTTAAAGATGAAATAGATGAAAAATATCTTAGCTTTTCAGATGCGATCGCAACATACAAAAAACAAATTCCTTACGAGATAAAAAATATAAATTTAGACGATATAGACGCTATTTGTGCGTGGATAATCAAAAATGCAAAGGCTGTATAATGCAAGAATTAAATCAAATTTTTAACACCATAAAAGAGATCGCAAAAGAGATAAGCGAAGTGATAAAATACGCCGATCTTGGCTACACAACTCACGAAAACGCAACTGGCGACACACAACTAAAGCTTGATGTCAAAAGCGACGAGATCATCACAGCTAAATTTAAGGAGCTTGCCTACGTAAAAGCGCTAATTAGCGAAGAGAAAGAGGACGCTCTTGAGATAAATAAAAATGCTAAATTTATCATCGCTTACGATCCTCTTGATGGCTCAAGCCTAGTTGATGTAAATTTCGCCGTTGGCTCGATCTTTGGTATCTATGAAAACGAAGTAAAACCAGAAAATTTAATAGCCGCAGCTTACAGCATATATGGCCCAAGACTTGAACTTGTAATTGCAGAGAAAAAGGGCGCTTTGCCTAAATTTTATAGACTTGGCAAAGATGGCGAATTTAAATTTGTAAAAGAGCTTGAGCTAAAAGAAAAAGGCAAGCTAAATGCCACGGGAGCCACGCAAAAGGGCTGGAGCCAAACGCATAGAAATTTTATAAACGAGCTATTTAACGAGGGCTACAGACTAAGATACTCAGGTGCAATGGTGAGCGATTTGCATCAAATTTTACTAAAAGGTGGCGGTCTTTTTAGCTACCCAGCAACGAGCGATCATCCAAATGGCAAGCTAAGAGTAGTCTTTGAAGTGTTGCCATTTGCCTTCATATATGAAAACGCAAAGGGCGCAACGACAAACGGCAAAAATCAAACACTTTTTGATATAAAAATAGAAAAAAATCACCAAACAACGCCATGCTTCTTTGGCTCACGTGATGAAATTTCTCTTTTGCATAAATTTTACGAGCAAAAATAATGCAAGAAACACAAGTAAACGAGCCACTTGACGCATTTGAGCTAGCCTTAAAGCAAAAAGCAAAAATTTTGCAAGAGTGCCAAAGCCAAAAAGGGCAAAAAAGCTGCTTTAACTGCGAAGTATTTTTTGACTGCGAGACAAGAAAAGAGTACGTAAATAGCTGCTACAACTCGATGTCAAAAGGCAATACTGGCAGCGATGGCGGATTTGATTTTTAAAATTAAAGGAAAAATATGAAAGAAAAAGCTTATATAACGACCCCAATATACTATGTAAACGACGTGCCACACATCGGCCATGCCTACACGACTATCATCGCTGATACACTTGCTAGATTTAACCGCCTGCAAGGCAAAGAAACATACTTTATGACAGGCACAGACGAGCACGGACAAAAGATCGAGCAAGCAGCACGTGCTAGAGGCAAGACTCCAAAAGAGTATGCTGACGAGATTAGCGCTAAATTTAGATCACTTTGGGATGAGTTTGAAATAAGCTACGACCATTTTATAAGAACGACTGACGAAGAGCACAAGCAAACCGTACAAAATGTCTTTGAAAAGATGCAAACAAATGGCGATATTTACAAAGGCGAATATGAGGGATTTTATTGCGTTAGTTGCGAAACATTTTTTAATCAAAGAGATCTACTAGAAGACAATCACTGTCCGGACTGCGGCCGAGCTACATCTTTAGTTAAAGAAGAGAGCTACTTTTTTAAGCTTTCAAAATATGAAGATGCGCTTTTAAAATGGTACGAAAACGACGAGCTTTGCGTCATCCCAAAGGGTAAGAAAAACGAGGTCGTAAGCTTTGTAAAAGGTGGACTAAAAGATCTCTCTGTAACAAGAACGAGCTTTGACTGGGGCATAAAGCTACCAAAGAGCGCAAACGATGAAAAGCACGTTATGTACGTCTGGCTTGACGCGCTTATAAACTACCTAACAACACTAGGATATTCAAGAGATGACGCTAGAATGGATCTTTGGCCATACACTACTCACATCGTTGGTAAGGACATTTTACGCTTTCACGCAGTTTACTGGCCGGCATTTTTGATGAGTCTTGGCTTGCCATTACCAAAACACGTAGCAGCGCACGGCTGGTGGACCATAAATGGCGAAAAGATGAGCAAAAGTAAGGGTAATGTTATAAACCCAAGAGAGGTTGCAAATGCTTACGGACTTGAAAATTTCAGATACTTTTTGCTTAGAGAGGTGCCGTTTGGGCAAGATGGCGATTACAGCCAAAAGGCTTTGATTGAGCGCATAAATTCAGAACTTGGCAACGGACTTGGCAACCTGCTAAGCCGCATTATTGGCATGAGCGCAAAGTATAGCGACTATAAAATCGGCTCAAAAGATGTGCTCAAATTTCACAAAGCTGAGCTTGATGAAGCAAAAGGCTACCTTGATGAAGCTATAAAAAATTTAGAAATTTTAGCAACAAATCGCTATTTAGAAGATCTTTGGAAGGTCGTAACGCTTGCAAATGCAGCCGTTGCGAAGTATGAGCCATGGTCGCTTATCAAAGCTGGCAAAACTGACGAGGCAAACGCACTTGTGGCACTTTGCGCAAATTTACTTGCAAAAGTAGCGATACTACTTAGCCCAGCTATGCCAAAAACTTGTGCCAAGATAGCTGACACGCTTGGCTTTAGCATAGATACGGCTTCTTATGAAACTCTTGTCTTAAAAAATGAAATTTCAAATTTCGTAGCAAAAGCTACAGATCCACTTTTCCCAAGGATAGAAAAAGAGCTAATGAGCGAGGCAAATGAGCCAAAGGTTGAGGCAAAAGCTGAGCCAAAAGAGGAGAAAAAAGAGGACGAAATCATTAGCATTGATGACTTTGCAAAGGTGGTGATAAAAGTAGGTGAAGTGCTAGAGTGCGAGAGAGTTGAAGGTAGCGAGAAGCTGCTTAAATTTAAGATAGATCTTGGCGAGGAGCAGTCACGTCAAATTTTATCTGGCATTGCAAAATACTACGAGCCTAGCTCGCTTGTGGGCAAACAAGTTTGCGTTTTAGCAAATTTAAAAGAGCGAACGATGATGAAAAAATATGTCTCTCAAGGCATGATCCTAAGCGCATCTGATGGCTCGCTAACGCTTCTTGGTACGCAAGGCAAAGTTAAAAATGGTGCGATCGTTGGCTAAATGACAATAGAAAATTTAACTCGTCTAATAAATGCCGAGGCTCTAAACGCACCGACGATAACTAGCGTAAGCGAGTTTGTTTTCGAGCTAAAGCATGTAAGACGTGGCTTTGCATATATTTGCTTAAACGCAAACGATAGCGATATAGAAACAGCGATTAAACAAGGCGCATACGCCATAATTAGCGAAGATAATGTGCCAATTATTGACAAAGAGATCGCCTTTTTAAAAGTTAGTAGCTTACAGACCGCCATGATAAAGCTCATGAGATTTGAGGCTACTCATAAAGATCTAAAATTTTGCGCCGTAAATCCTTTTATAAATGACTTTTTAGAAAAATCAAAGCTTGGCTCTAACGCACACGTCATGTCAAAAAATATCACTGAGCTTTTTAATCAAATTTTTCATGCAAAGGTCTTTGATGTCTTTTTTGGCGATGATACAAGAACACTTCAGCGAATATCGCCTCTTTTTGAGACCATTTACACAGATACAACTATGCACGAGATAAATCCGAGCTCGATCTTTTTTACAAACACAGTTTTTAAGCAAACATACTATCAAAACTTAAACATACCACGAGTTTTTGCTGGGATGTTTTATGGGCTTTTAAAATTTCTTGATAGCAATAAAATTTCATTTAAGCCTTACGAAGGTAGGATTCACGGGCATTTTGACCCGATTTTTATAGATAAAAATTTTATTCCTACTAGTTTTGGAAATAGCTTTAGAGCCATAATTACTGAAAGTGATGAAGATTTATTCATAAGCCAAAGTATATTTTTAAATAAAAAATTTAGCCCTGATGAGATAAAAATTTGCTTGCCAGAAGGCTCTTTGTTAAAAGTACAAAACGCAATCTACTTTAAAAATTTAAGCGAGATAAAAAAGCTTAAAAATTTTATCTACATATTGATTTTATGCCAAAAAGAGGAGCTTTTAGAAGAGCTTCACAAAACATCTGAAGAAAATCTACTCTTTTAAGTTTTTATTATTTATAAGATCAATCAGCCTAACATCCTCGCTTCTTACTATTAGACTTTTAGGCAGCTCAAATTTCTTGATAACCTCGCACTCTTTTTCTCTCATTTCGCCATCATCTTTTTCATGATCAAATCCCAAGATATGAAGCAATCCATGTGTAAAAAGTAGTGCGGTTTCGGCCTCTTCACTATGATTTAGCTCTGCAGCTTTCTCTTTTACCATATCTTTGTTTATAACGATTGAGCCAAGTGGGGCGTGAATGACAAGCTCAAGCGGAAAGCTTAAAACATCTGTCGTTTTATCAATGCCCCGCTCAGTTTTATTCAGTTCTCTCATTTCTTCTTTATCGACAAAGACTAGCTCGATTTCTCCTAGTGTCAAATATTCACAAATTTCATCTAAAATTTTTGGATAGCTCTCTTCGCAAAGTATCATTTTAGGCTCTTTCCTTAGTAACTTTTTGTATAATTCTAGCAAAAATAAAAGGCAAAATATGAAAAAAGCAGTTTGTATAATGAGCGGCGGTATGGATAGTACGCTTTGTGCTGTAATGGCAAAAAGGGCTGGATATGAGATCGTAGCGCTTCATTTTGACTATGGCCAAAGAACGATGAAACGCGAAAAACGTGCATTTAACGAAATTTGTGAAAGATTAGGCATTACAAAAAAGATGAGTTTGGATGTTAGCTTTATTGCCCAAATAGGCGGAAATTCTTTAACCGATGAAAGCTTGCAAATAAGAAAAGACGGAGTGGAAAAAGATGTGCCAAATACTTACGTGCCTTTTCGAAATGGTATTTTTATCTCGGTCGCTGCCGCACTTGCTGAAAAAGAAAATGCACAAGCTATCTATATCGGTGTCGTAGAAGAAGATAGTTCAGGCTATCCTGACTGCAAAGAAAGCTTCATAAAAAGTATAAACGGGTCCATAATTTTAGGCACATCACCTAGTTTTTCGTGTGAGATAATTACTCCACTTGTAAATTTAAGTAAGGCTGACATCGTAGCAAAATCTCTTGAGCTTGGCTCGCCACTAGAGCTTACTTGGAGCTGTTACGAAAGCGATGACGAGGCATGCGGACTTTGCGATAGCTGCAGGCTAAGGCTAAATGGCTTTAAAAAGGCAAACGCCACTGATAAAATCGCATATAAAAATCAAAAATTTTCCTTATGAGTCTCTAAAACAAGGGTATTTAGCAAATTTAAAGATATATCAACGCTTAGACTCTTGCTACCTGCCAAAAACATAAATCCTCAGTCAAGTTTGCCAAAATTTAATAAAGAGGATTAAAAAGTAGTTGATAAATTTAGCCAAAAACGCACTAAACACAAGGTAAAAATTTCTAAGTAAATAGTCACTACCACGACTTTTTAGTGATCTTATTTTTTCTTATTGTCTTGTTTTTTATTTTGATCACTTTGGATTTTTTCTAAATTTATATATCCCATTTCAACGAGTTTATTATAAATTTGAGCGATTTTTGGCCCAGCCGCACTTCCGCCATGGCCACCATGCTCGATAACCATTGTAATGACATATTGCGGATCTTCATAGGGCGCATATGTAGTCATCCATGCATGAGATCTTTGCAAATACGCCATATCCTCTTCTTTCATACGTTTCTTTTCAGTTTGAGAAATTCCAACGACCTGGGCAGTACCTGTCTTTGCAGCAACTTTAACTAGGCTTCCAATAAAATGCCTATTTGCCGTGCCTCTTGGGTGATTTGCCACTTCATACATTGCATGCCTAATGGCTGGTAACTGTGATTTTTCAAACGGCGTAAAAGCATCATCTGTTGGCGTAAAATCAACATCCTTGTCATCAATGCTCTTTAAAAAATGTGGAGTCACATTTAACCCAGTTGCAAGGCCTGCTGTATATTTTGCCACTTGCATAGGCGTGACCAAGAAATTTCCCTGTCCGATAGAGGTGATGAGGGTCTCACCTTGAAACCACGCTTTGCCGTACTTCCTCATCTTCCACTCTCTACTTGGCAAAGTCCCCACAAACTCATTTGGCAAATCAACCTCGGTTTTTCTACCAAAACCCATACGCTCCAGTATCGGCACAATAGCATCGATCCCTATCTTTTGACTACCTTTATAAAAATAATCATCACAGCTCTCTCTAATTGCCGTATTCATATTAACATTTCCATGTCCATGAGAGTTCCAGCAGCGGAATTTACGCCCTCCAAGCTCATACGAGCCACTACAAAAAAAGCTATCGTATTTACTCATGCCATTATCCAAAAACGCAAGTGCCATACCCATTTTTACGACCGAACCTGGCGGATAAAGGCCGTTTATTAGCTTATTTGTAAAAGGATGATCGACGTTTTTTACAAGCTCTTCCCATTCAGGCTGAGAAATTCCAAGTACAAATGGATTTAGATCATACTCTGGAAAGCTACCAGCAGCTATGATAGCACCGTCTTTTAGACTCATGACTATGACGCTTCCTGCATCTTTGCCAAAGACATCAGCCACAAACTGCTGAAGCTCAAGATCGACTGCAAGCTTGATGTTTTGACTTTGTGGCGCTTGAAAGTTTATCTGCTCGATCTCTTCATTTAAAGCATTTACCTTTATCTTTTTAAACCCTTGAATTCCTTGTAAGATCGGATTATAAAACCGCTCCACGCCACTTCTTCCAATGTAATTTGTAAGCTTTGTCAAAGGATCATTATCCATATCTTTTTGATTTGCCCTACCGACATAGCCGATGATGTGAGAAGCTAGGTCGTTATACGGATAGTGGCGTTTTGAAGCGGGCCTTATCTCTAAATTTTCACGCAAAGAAAGTGATGCAAAAAATGGCAAAAATTTATCATAATCAATAAATTCAACCACATTTATAAAATCTTGGTTATAAGCTGAGTCATTTTTTATGTATTCATTTTTAAGCTTTGTAACATTTAGATCGCTAAATAGTGAGCCAATGTAAGCTAGCTCATCATCTAAAATTTTTACCTTTTTATTAGCACTTAAATGTGGTCTAATGGATACCGAAAAACCAAGACGATTAACAGCCATTGGCTTATCATGTGCGTCAAAGATGATACCTCTAACTGGTGGAATATAAATAGTCTTTATCGCGTTTTGTTCTGCAATCTCGTTGTAGTAGGTATTTGAGTTTATGCTTAGGTGATAAATTCGTCCCAAAAGTATAATCCAAAAAAGAGCGATCACACTAAAGACGATGCGCATCCTCATAGCACTTTATCCCTAAAAAGAACGATAGCAAGGATACTTTCAAATGCTATAAAAAATAGATATTCAGACGAAAATGCTAAATTTTGCTCATTTAAAACGTAAGCAAATAGATTATTTACAAGAAATGTTAAAGTATATCCAGCTGCTACAAAGATGATAAGTAGGCAGTTTCGCCACTTCATCGTGGTATATAGCCAGTCTAAAATAAAATTATAAAAAAGCAAAAATGCAATAATTGTTGAAAAAAGATGAAATCCATGAATTTGCTCAGCAAATATTATAAAAATTATCGCAAAGTACCAATTATGCTTAAACTCGTCGTATTGCTTTTGTTTTCTTGAATACTCCAAAATCATATAAGTAAAAAAAATACCAATGAGTGGTGGCAAAAAGCCAAATTGCGTAGTTGCGATCTCGTATGAGAATAAAAAAACAGCCCACCAAAATTCTTTAAAAATTTTAATATCTAAGCTGCTTATGGTTTGCATTTTATCTACCAAGAGCGTTATTTATGATGGCTTCTCTAGCCTTTTCGATACCACTTTTATTAAGAGTTGAGACCAAGATGCCGCTTGGATCAAATTTCATTACCGCACTCTTTTGGCTTTGATTTAGCTTATCGCTTTTTGTATATAAATTTAAAATTTTCTGATCAGCTCTTAAAAAGCTTTTTAGATAAGCATCCACATTTACGTCTATATCTAAATCAAAATGCCTAGCATCAATTAGATGTATAAAAAGTCTAATGTCGCTTCTAAATTTCAAAAACTCATCTAAATTTTTACGCCATTCATCATGCTTTGACTTTGCCACTTTTGCATAGCCAAAGCCTGGCAAATCAACCAAAATGAGCTTAAATTTATCTTTTTCTTCCTGCTCGTCTTTTTGCTCACAAAACTCAGCCTCAAAGAAATTTATAAGCTGAGTTTTGCCAGGAGTCGATGAGCTTTTGGCTAGATTTTTTTGATTTACAAGTGTATTTATGAAGCTGCTTTTACCAACATTTGATCTCCCCAAAAAGACGACTTCGCTTGTTACGAAACTTGGAGCCTCTTTTATACTTGGACTTGATGTGATAAATTTAGCACTTAGTGGCCTTATCACTTATCTTTTTCCTCTACCTGAAAGATAAATTTAACAGGCTTTTTCTCATCACTATTTACGCTATATGTGCCATCTTTTTGATTGACAACGATCTTTTCGCCATAAACATTTTTATCAGTTTCTACCTCATGTAAATAGCCATTTCCACTAACAGTATAGATCTGTTTTGCTGGCTCGTATGTAAGAGTATTGCCTTTGCCGTCGTAGTGCTTATCTTTTATAAAAATTTTTGCTCTAGCATTGCCAGTGGCCACATATTTTATAGGCTGGCGTTTTTTGTCAAAATAGACGACCACCTTATCTGCCTTAAGCTCATCAAATGAGCCCTTTTTGATATTTACATTACCTATAAATTCACTAGTTTGCTTATTCTCATCTGCAAAAAAATCATTTGATGTGATTTCAACTTGCTCTGCATTTAAAAATGTAAAACCCAATATCACCGCTAAAATCGCTGATTTTCTTCTACCCATGCCCTTAACCCTTTTACCTGCGTTTGTTTTTTGCCAAGATCATAGCTTCCACTCTCACCCAGTGCCTTATCATTATTTCTTATGAGCGTAAAATTTGCTTCAGATCTTACTATTTTTGTTTTTGTTCCATATATCACTTCGTCACTTATAAACCTCAAACTATCGTTGTTTTCATAGTTCGCATTCTTTTGAAAAATGATTTCGTCATTTTGTGAGATTGCTTTGTCTGAGCTTAAAAAATGTTTTAAATTTCCTCTTAAAATTTTTGCTTTAAAACTCAAAAATTCATCTTTATCATTGTATCTATTTAGCTCATCAGCCTCGTAGACTCCGCTTATTTTCGTGGAATTTATCTCATAATCTATCACATCATTTATTTGCATATTTGATATCTTTGTGTCGATCTTTAAAACATTTGCAAGGTATGGATCTTGAGCCGCCAAAAATATCATCACGACACTAAAAATGGCCACGACGAAGTAGAAAATTTTTACAACCAACGCTTCGACCACTCGTCATATAAATTTTCTGATTTTATAATAAGCTCGATCATTTCTCTAACCGCGCCATTGCCACCTTTGTGCTTTAGTTTTGTCTTTACATCAAGCTCTTTTATCGCATCTTTTGGCTTAAAGCTCCAAGCAACTGCATTTAAAATTTTATAGTCATTGTAGTCATCGCCGATAGCTGCTGCGTTTTTAAAGCTAAGCCCTTCAAATTTTAATATCTCACTCGCCACTTCAAATTTATCACCAACACCTTGATAGACGTGATTTATCTTTAGATCTTCAGCCCTTCGCTCAACGATGGCTGACTTTCTACCTGTAATGATAGCTACTTTTTTGCCAAGTTTTAGCCAGCTTTCTATCGCGTAACCATCTTTTACATCAAAAAATTTAAGCTCTTCGCCGTTTGCATTATAGATGATTTTGCCATCAGTCAGGCAGCCATCAATATCTAAAAATATAATCTCTATCATAAAACACCCTTTGTGCTTGGAGTGCCTATCCTTGCGTTTTTAGCAAGTGCTCTACGAAGTGCTACAGCAAATGATTTAAACGTTGCTTCAATGATGTGGTGAGTGTTTTTACCGCGAATTTGATTTAGATGAAGCGTGATACCAGAATTTATAGCAACTGCCCTAAAAAATTCCTCCACAAGCTCAGTGTCAAACTCCCCTACTTTAGCGTTTTGGTTAAAATTTTCATATACGAGGTAGGCTCTATTGCTAAGATCTAGCGCGCAAAAAACAGCAGCTTCGTCCATAACGACACTTGCCTCGCCAAATCTCTCAACGCCACTTAAAGGATATAAAGCCTCTTTTAAAAGCTGACCCAAAACTATGCCTACATCCTCAACGCTGTGATGAAAATCCACATGCGTATCGCCATTACATGAAATTTCAAGATCTAGCAAAGAATGCTTTGTAAAAGCTTCAAGCATATGGTCAAAAAAGCCAATGCCAGTATCTATCTTTGCAACCCCGGAGCCATAAATTTTAAGCTTCATTGAGATTTGTGTCTCTTTTGTATTTCTAGTTAGTTCTAAAATTTCTTCTCTCACGCCCTAACCTCTTACTATAAATGCACCTTGGAATTTACCGCTTCTTGCGTAATCTCTAGCCTCGTCCTCACTTCTAAAGCCATTTAAAAATACTCTATAAATGGTCGAGCCGTCTATGGTAAATGTCTTAACTACCGACTTATAGCCATCTATACTTTGATGCTCTCTTTGATATCTATTTGCGCCCTCAAGGTTTTTAAATGAGCCAATTTGCACCATAAAATCTCCACCTACAACCCGTTGCTCTGACGAAATAATAATGCCTCCAGTTGGAGCTGTTGGAGAGACTGGATTTGGCACTTTTATGCCAGTGCTTGTCGGTTTTGCTTGAGTGTTAATGCTTGCAACAGCATTTATATCTTCATTAAAGCCTATGACTTCCATACTGACTGGAGCTGTGCCTGTACCGATAATATCAAGTTTAGTTGCAGCTGCCTTTGAAAGGTCTAAAACTCTATCAGCCACAAAAGGTCCGCGATCATTTACACGAACAATGACGCTTTTTTGATTTCTTAAATTTGTTACCTTAAGGATCGTATTCATCGGCAAAGTTTTGTGTGCTGCAGTCATGTTGTACATATTATAAATTTCGCCGTTTGAGGTTGTTTTGCCATGAAAATTTGGACCATACCAGCTTGCCGTACCACTTGCCTTATCACCCACGCTTACAACGGTTGGGTAGTATGTTTTGCCATTTATCGTGTAAGGCCTCATTGTTGCTTTTTGGATAGAAGCTGAATTGTTGCCCTTTACATTAGTTGGGCCACTTGGTGTAAATGGTGCTCCACTCCAAGAGCAACCAGTAACTAAAAGAGTAAAACTTAGTCCTATATAAAATTTTAGGCTCTTATGGTATGACAATATTTGCTCCAACATTTAAATTTGAACTAGCAAAAGAATTTGCATCTTTTAAATCTTTTTCGCTCACATTAAATTTCTTAGATAAAGAAGCTATCGTGTCACCAGTTTGGACTATATAGTTTTGAGATTTATTTTGTGCGGAAAATGGAATAATTAGTTTTTGATTATAGCTTACGGCATTTGTGCTAAGCTCGTTGTAGTCCTTAATCGCTCTATGACTAACACCTGTTTTTTTAGAGATAGAAAGTAGTGTTTCACCTTTTTTTACGACATAGGCATAAAAATTATTTTTACCATTAAATGGCTTGAAATTTTCTGCAAAAAGTTGTTTTTTGTTTTCAGGGATATAAACATAATAATCTTTTAGAGTTGGTGGAGTAAATACAAATTTTAAATGCGGGTTGTTATTTTTCATCTTTTTTGTACTAAGACCGATACTATCGCCTATTTGAGCTAAATTTGTACCGCCTGGAACTTTTACTTTTACAAGCTTTAGTCCTCCGTTTATATTCAATAAAGATGAATCTTTAGACATCAAGAAGTCTGCGTCTTTTGCAGTATATGCTGCTCTTAAAATTTTAATAACAAAATTTCTAGTTTCAGCTGGAAGGTATTTTTTCTCTGCGTCAAGAAGCGTTACAAGGTCATCTGTGCCAGCTTTTTGTATGGCTCTTTTTAAGGCTCCATCGCCACAGTTATAGGCCATAGCTGCTAGATACCACTTGCCAAATTGATTTTTAAGCGACTTTAGATAATTTGTTGCTGCAATAGTAGACTCTACTGGATCTTTTCTCTCATCGACATACTGTCCTACCTTTAGACCATGCAGTCTAGCCGTTTGCTCCATAAACTGCCACATGCCAGTAGCTTTTGCGTTTGAGACTGTGTGATTTGAAAAGCCTGATTCTATCATGGCTAGATAAAAGAATGACTCAGGTACGCCGGATTTTTTGATCTGCTCTTTTACCATCGGTATATACATATAACCATTTTTTAGAGCTTCTGTAAATGTTTCAAGTTGTGATTGTTTGATACCTTGCCTCATCTTTGCATAGTGAGAAGTCTTCATAAAGCTAGCGTCAATATCCAGCTCTTTTAAAATTTTTACCTGAGTGTCGTATGAGCTTTTTTCAGGTGTATTTGCTAGTAGCAAGGTACTACATGCAAACATTAAAAATATTTTAAGCATTGCTTTCATTTCTATCCTTTTTCGTGTCAAAACTTAAGATGTTAGCATCTTAAACAAGTGCAATGCCCAAAATTTAAGCAAAGCACTTAAACAACCTTTTGGCATTATTTGAAGTTTTTTCACAAACAACTTCAAACTCAAGGTTTAAAATTTCAGCTATCTTTTTAGCAACAAATGTCGTAAACGCCGGCTCATTTCTCTTGCCACGATTTGGTTCTGGCGTGAGATAAGGAGCGTCAGTTTCAATAACTATCCTATTAAATGGGATTTTTGGCAAAATTTCGACTAAATTTTTAGCATTTTTAAATGTTAAAACACCGCCTATGCCAAAGTAAAAATTCCCAAATTTACAAAGCTCTAAAAGAAGTGGCGAAGCATTATAACAGTGCAAAATCGCTCCAGCTTCAAGCTTTGGTGCATACTCTTTTAAGATATTAAAAGAGTCCTCATTAGCCTCCCTAATGTGAAGAATAACGGGTTTTTTTAACTCAACAGCCAAATCAAGTTGAGCTAAAAAAATACGTTTTTGATCCTCTTTTTCTTTTATCTTTTCATTTTCATCTTTTGGCAAGCGAAAGTAGTCAAGACCACATTCACCAATCGCCACACACTTTTCACCTTTGGCAAAATTTCTTAAAATTTCAATACTAAAACTCTCTTTATCATATGGATGAACTCCGGCGGCAAAGAAAATGTCAGAATTTTCATGCGCTATTTTAGCCGCTTTTGGTAAATCATTAATATCAGCTCCCGGGATAATAAAGCCTTTTAGCCCTAAATTTCTGGCTTCATCTAAAATTTTATCAAGGTCAGGATCATAAACTTTACTATCCAAATGACAATGCGTATCTATAATCATAAAGCTATTTCTACTCTGTTTCTACCATTTTCTTTTGCGGTGTAAAGTGCTGAATCGCAAGCCTCAAGCATATCGTCTATCTCGCAATGCCCATTGCCAAAAGATACACCTATAGATATGGTCACTCTTATTTTTTGTTTTTTTATAACTACCTCATTTTCAGCCACTTTGGCTCTTAAATTTACAAAAAATTTAACAGCTTCTTCTTTATTTATTTTTTTAAGGACAACGCAAAATTCTTCGCCGCCAAATCTAGCAACAATATCACTTCCTTTTGTATTGTCATTTAAAATTTTTGCGATTGATTTTAGTACCCTATCTCCACCATCGTGGCCATATTTATCATTTATTTTCTTAAAATAATCAACATCAATCATCGCAAAAGCGTAAGGCTCATTAGTCTCTTCAGCTACTTGAACATACTCTTCTACGTCAGAATAAAAAAATCTTCTATTATAAACTCCTGTTAAGAAGTCGCGATTTGCAAAATTTGCTATCTTGTTTATATTTTCCATCGCTTCAATCGTATTATTAACACGACATATTAGCTCTTCTTTTGAAAATGGTTTTGCTATAAAATCGCTCGCACCATTTTTTAAAAATATTGATGCGTCAGTCTTTTCGCTAGGCGAAGTCATAACGATTACACCAAGACTATTTTTATCTTTTTCTTTTCTGACCTCTTTTAAAACTTCAAGACCGTCTTTTACCGGCATTCTATAATCAGTTATTATAAGATTTATATCAGGATTATCCGCAAAATAACTCATTGCCTCTTCGCCGTGAGCTGCGGCCAAAACCTTAAACTGAAGGCTGGTTAATATCTTTTTTATCATATTTCTAAAAGGAAGTGAGTCTTCAACAACCAAAACCTTATATTGTCTATTTTTGCTCAGTCTATTTATCATTTGGAAGATATAGTTGATATCATCCATATTTCCTTTATAAACATAATCCACAATATCTTTATTTATAAAATTTTGCCTTGTTTCATCGTCAATGCTACCTGTTAAAACGATAGCCGAAAGCTCTTTGGAAAGTGCATAATCAACAATTTCGCCATTTGGAGCATCTGGCAAATTTAAATCCAAAATAGTCATAAAATAATCTTTGTCATGCTCGCTAATTAGCGTCTTAGCCTCGGCAAAACTGTATGCGACATCAATTGTCATGTCATCGATAGTCTTTTCCATTTGCATAACAATCAGCTTTGCTAACGCCTTATTATCATCAACTACAAGGATTCTTTCCATATTATTCCTACAAAAATTTTTATCAAATTAGTGGCGATTTTATCAAATAAATTTATTTACAAAGCTTAAATTAATAATTTAAATTAAGCTACTTTAAAAGCCCTTTAGCAAAATTTATTGCTTCTTCGCTTATATGTTCGCCGCTTATCATACGCGCAAGCTCATTTACGCGCTCCTCTTTATCAAGCTCTCTTACGACTGAGTTCTCGCCGTAACGCTCTACTAAAAAGTGTGAATTTGCCTTTGAGCTAAGCTGTGGCTGATGTGAAATGGCAAAAATTTGATAAAAATTTGCAAGCTTAAGCAAGACATTTGCGATGCTCATCGCCTCTTTTCCACTTAAATTTGCATCTATTTCGTCTAAAATGATGACATCACCGCCCGTTTTTGTGATCTCACTAGAGGCAGCTATGAAGGCCAGCCTTAGGCGGTTTAGCTCGCCTGAGCTTAAATTTTTAAGCGAAGTCTCATTTAAATTTAAACAAACCTCATCAAGCCCCAAAATATCAAGCTTTTTAGCCTCGATCCTCAGCGCGATATCTGGCATATAAAGCTCTTTTAAGTATAAATTTATCATAGCCTCAAGCTCTTTTAAATTTGCACTCCTTGCTCTGTTTAGAATTTCAGCCAGCTCATTTGCCTTTTTGTTTAAAATTTCAAATTTCTTCTCAAGCTCGCTCTTTTCAAAGCTTAAATTTTCATATCTAGCAAGCTCTTTTTCCTTTTTATCAAGCGCTTCTAACGCCTCCTCTTCGCTGCCGTAGCGCCTAATAATGGCATTAAGAGCTTCTATCCTATCAAGCACGCTCTCGACGTCGATATCGTCAAGCTCCTCCATATTTAGGCTATCTCTTGCGACCCTTAGCTCGTTCATCGCATCTTCAAAAAAGCCATTGTCAAGGTCGCTGATACTTAGCGCCTCATTTACGCTGTGTTCTAGCTCAAATATCCGCTCGGCTCTAGCCCACGCCTCATTTATCTTATCCTTTTTACTAAGCCTTTTTTTAGTCTCCATAAGCTCTTCGAACTCGCCTTTTTTAGGGCCTACGCTTCTTATCTTCTCGATCTCAAAGCTAGCAAGCTCTTTTAGCTCCTCGACCTTTTTCTCTTCCTCTTTGATAGTGGCTAGCTCTTTTGAAATTTTAGAAAATTCTAAAAAAACCTCTTCAAATTCCTGTTTTATCTCTTTAAATTTCTCATTTTTTGAAATTTCAAGCCTATCAAGCAAATTTAGAAATTTCTCATTTTCAAACTCGTTTGCCTCTTTTGCCGAGAGATATTTGATGTGCTCACGCGCCACTTGGGCTAAATTTTTCTTTGAGATGGCTTGCTGGTTTATAAAATATCTCGTGCTCTTATCTTTTAAAAGCTTGAAAATATTGACATCTTCGTTTTCTATACCAAACTCATCAAGCTCAAATTTATGCTCCACGTCAGCTTCTATCAGCCTTGCCTCGCTATCTTTTAGCCCAAAAATAGCCATTATGGCACTCATCAGCACCGACTTACCAGCACCGCTAACACCCGTAAATACGCTAAGCCCCTCTTTGAAATTTAGCTCGACATTTTTAAAATTTAGATAATCTTTAATCAAAATTCGATCAATCATTATAACCCCAGTGAAGTTTCTCTTTTAAAATTTGAAAATAATCCCTACCAATATGACGTATCAGTCTCGCTTTTTTGTTGCTAAGGCTCATGCTGACGGCTGAAATTTTACTCATATCAAATCTATCTTGTCCGTCTATTACTAAAATGGCGTCGCTATTTGTTCTAAATTTGACCGTATGATTTTTGGTAAGCACGACTGGACGCTGTGTAAGTGAGTGCGAGCATATAGGAGTTACTGTAAAAACTTCGCTTAATGGATAGATAATAGGGCCATTTGCGCTCATGTTATATGCCGTTGTTCCAGCAGGTGTCGCTACTATAACGCCGTCTCCAAAATATGAATTAAAATATTTTTCATTTAAAAGTGCCTCGATATGCGTCATCGAACCACCATTTTTACTAACAATGACTGCATCGTTAAATGCTATCTTTTGCTCAGTTTTGCCATCATTTTTATGAAGCGTCACATCAAGCATAAAAGGCATTTCTACTTCAAATTTACCATCAAAAAAGTCTTTAAAAAATTTCTCACTCTCATTAATCATTATGTCGGTTAGAAATCCGAGTCTACCAGCGTGTATGCCAAGGACAAGTGGCGAGATGTGAGCTAGCTTTCTACAAGTTGAAATGATCGTGCCATCTCCACCAAGAGTGATCAAAAATTCGCACTCTTTGGCTAGTTTTATCAGCTCAAAACCATTTTTTTCTACACGCTTAGCACAATTTCTTTCAAGCAAAATTTCTGCGTTATACTTTTTTAAAATTTTTTCTAATTTTTCTAAATCTTGCCTAAATAATGGATAATCTTTAGCAATAAGTCCTACTTTTTTTATGCAAAAAGCATTAAATTTTTGTTCATTTTTCATGTAAATGATTGTAACATATTTTATTTTAACAAAGCTTTTCAAAAGAAAAAAGCGATTATAATTGCCTAAAAAACATTGCAAAGGAGCATTTTATGCGAAGTCATTATTGCACCGATCTTAGCAAAGCTGATATCGGTAAAGAAGTAATACTTTGTGGCTGGGCAAACACATATAGAGACCATGGCGGCGTTGTTTTCATCGACTTAAGAGACGTTAGTGGGCTTATACAATTAGTTTGCGATCCGGCAGATAGCAAAGAAGCACATGACGTGGCTGCAAAAGTAAGAGATGAATATGTCTTAAAAGCAAAAGGAAAAGTAAGAGCTAGAGGCGAAGGACTAACCAATCCAAAGCTAAAAACTGGCGAGATAGAAGTAATAGTAAGTGAGCTAATCATCGAAAATCCGAGCGAGCCGCTACCATTTATGATAGGCGATGAGAGCGTAAATGAGGACATTAGGCTAAAATACCGCTTTTTAGACCTTAGAAGCGAGCGCTTACAAAATATATTTAAAATGCGTTCTCGCGCAGCGATCGCAGCTAGAAATAGCCTAGATAAAATGGGCTTTATCGAGTTTGAAACTCCAGTTTTAACACGCGCAACTCCAGAAGGTGCGAGAGACTACCTAGTACCAAGCCGTGTATATCCGGGTCAATTTTACGCGCTCCCACAAAGCCCACAGCTATTTAAGCAGCTTTTGATGTGTTCTGGCTTTGATAAATATTTCCAGATAGCAAAATGCTTTCGCGACGAAGACTTAAGAGCTGATCGCCAACCAGAATTTACTCAAATAGATATAGAAATGAGCTTTGTCGAGCAAGAAGATATCATAAATATGGCTGAGACGATGCTAAAAGATATCTTTAAAGCCTGCGGATACGATATTAAAACGCCATTTAGACGTATGAGCTACAAAGAGGCCACTGAGACTTACGGCTCAGACAAGCCTGATCTTAGATACGATCTAAAAATGATCGATGTTATCGATATTTTCGAGCGCTCAAGCAATGAAATTTTTAGCTCAATTGCAAAAGATAAGAAGAAAAACCGCATCAAAGCACTAAAAGTGCCAAATGGCGACAACATCTTTAGCAAGCGTGAGATGAATAGATTTGAGGAATTTGTACGTAAATTTGGCGCGCAAGGGCTTGGCTACTTCCAAATGAAAGAAGAAGGACTAAAAGGCCCACTTTGCAAATTTTTTGAACAAAGCGATCTTGACGAGATCGTCTCAAGATGTGAACTAAAAGTTGGTGACGTTGTATTCTTTGGTGCTGGTAAGAAGAAGATCGTGCTTGATTATATGGGAAGATTTAGAATTTTCCTAGCTGAGCAAATGGGCATCATCGATCAAGACAAACTTGAGTTTTTATGGGTGCTTGACTTCCCAATGTTTGAGCAAAATGACGATGGAAGCTACTCTGCGATGCACCATCCATTTACTATGCCAAAAAATATAGACGAGCCTGACCTTGAGGATATCCTCTCTATCGCTCACGACGTCGTGCTTAACGGCTTTGAGCTTGGCGGCGGAAGTATAAGAATTCACAAAAATGATATCCAACAAAAAGTCTTTAAGCTTCTTGGTATAGACGAAGAGGAACAGCGTGAGAAATTTGGCTTCTTGCTTGATGCCTTGACATTTGGTGCGCCTCCACATGGTGGTATCGCGATCGGCTTTGATAGACTAAATATGCTTGTCAATAAAGCAAGCTCGATCCGTGACGTCATAGCCTTCCCTAAAACACAACGTGCTCAGTGCCCACTAACAAAGGCACCAAGCCACGCTAGTAACGAACAGCTTAGGGAGCTAGGACTAAGGATAAGAGAAAAAGAGCAAAGGGCTTAAAATTTAGACTTTTAGATGTCTAAATTTGAGTTATTTTATTTAAAGATTAAATTTTTGAGATGATTTTGGATGTTGTGCAGAAAATTTCATCCCAAAGCTAGACATATAGTCTGCTACAGGGTGAAATTTTCAAACTCATTCAAAGGCGCTCAAAAAATATAAAAAAGGGAAAGAATGAAGAATTTATTTTTAATCATCGGCGCTCCAGGCTCCGGCAAAACAACAGATGCATCGATCATCGCACAACAAGATGAGAAATTTGCGCACTTTTCAACTGGCGATCTTTTAAGAGCTGAAGTCGCAAGCGGTAGCGAGCTTGGCGAGCTTATAGACGGCTTTATCTCAAAAGGAAATTTGGTCCCACTTGACGTCGTCGTAAATGCGATCGTCTCAGCTATCAAAAGCTCAAATAAATCAAACATCATAATAGACGGCTATCCAAGAAGCGTTGAGCAAATGACCGAGCTTGACAAAGTCTTAAGCGAGCAAAAAGAAATTTCTCTAAAAGGCGTCATCGAAGTAGATGTTAGCGAAGATGTGGCAAGAGCTAGAGTACTTGGACGTGCAAGAGGTGCTGACGATAATAACGAAGTCTTTAATAACCGTATGAAAGTCTATCTTGATCCGATCGTGCCTATCCGCAAATTTTACAGCGAAAAAGAGCTACTTCACGTAGTAAATGGTGAGCGTGGCATCGACGAGATCGTAGCTGATATCAAAAATTTACTAGCTAAACTTTTATGAACTCGCAGACCTTGCATCGAAAGGTGCAAGGTCCTAAATAAATATCATTCAAATATGCTTATTTTTAATTTTATTTTAAATGTAACTTCCCTACAATTCTAAACCTATTTTTAACAGACCTAAACAAAGATGAAATTATGCATAAATTTAAATTTACAATACTACTTGCGATCATAGCCATTTTTACTTTTACAGGATGTGCCAAAAAGTATATAGAGATGGTTGAAAAGGATACTACACATAAGTACAGCGGTGCTAAAGCGGTTTGTGGCGAAACCGAGCTTGATAAAAAGCTAGAAGGATACATAAATACCTTTTTAAAAAAGAAAGACCAATACGGTGACGACTTAATCATAAAATGTGATATACAAAGAACAAAAAATGGAGTTAGGATCCTTAGACACTTAACTCTGGGCATAGGTGGAGCTGGTAAATCTGAGACTCTCGCAGTTGTAAATTTAGTAGATCAAAGTGGCAAAGAGGTGGCCAAATTTAACGTTACTGTCGAGATTAGATATGGCTTTCTTGGCGGCAATGCAGATAGAGCACTACCAATTACCGCTAAAAACATCTATAAGATTGTTACAAAAGATTTTATGTAAAAACTTACCTTTTATTAATATCAAAAATATACTATCCCTTAAAATTTCACAACCAATTTTAAAGGATAAAAATGAAAAAGATCATAATCGCTGCAATATCTGCTAGCATTGCGATGGCTGGAGGCTTTATATCAAAGCACCCAAGCGAAACGATAAGCGTAAAAGATGCCTTAAAACTAAACGACGACACCAAAGTTGTGCTAGAAGGTAAGATAAAATCACATATAAAATCAGACAAATATGAATTTATTGATAAAAATGGTGATGTTATTGTTGTTGAAATCGACAATAACAAATGGGGCAACATAACAGTCAATGAAGATACACCTTTACGAATAAGAGGCGAGATAGATAAAGACCTTATGAAAACAGAGATCGACGTAGATAGCGTAGAAATCATAAGGTAGTTAAAATTTACACGCATTTAATGCAAAAAATACTAAAATCACGAAAATTTCTAACATAAAGGACGAATATATGGACGTTTCAAAAATCAAAGCTGGCTCAAACCCAGACAAAATCAATGCCGTAATCGAAATACCTTATGGCTCAAATATCAAATACGAGATCGATAAAGATAGCGGTGCAGTCGTGGTCGATCGCGTGCTTTACTCAGCGATGTTCTACCCAGCAAACTATGGTTTTGTGCCAAATACACTTGCAGCCGATAGCGATCCAGCTGATATCTTGGTGCTAAACGAGTATCCACTCCAAGCTGGCAGCGTCATCCCTTGCCGCTTAATAGGCGTTTTGGTGATGGAAGATGAAGCGGGCATGGACGAGAAACTTTTGGCTGTGCCAGTTACAAAGATCGATCCAAGATATGAAGCGATAAAAAGCTACGAAGACTTACCAGTTGCAACGCTAAATAAGATCAAAAATTTCTTTGAAACTTATAAAATTCTTGAGCCAAACAAATGGGTTAAAGTGAAAGAATTTAAAGATGCAAATGCTGCAAAAGAGATTTTAGACGCTGCGATAAAAAATTATAAATAATTTATAAGCCCTATTTTAGGGCTTTTCTTTTTAAATTTATTCATTTTATGCTCCACATAAAAAAGACTATTTTTTATATTTAGATAAGCTTTTTCTTGTATAATACGATTTTCTTTCAACTGTGGGTTCATAGCTCAGTTGGTTAGAGCATCCGGCTCATAACCGGATGGTCCCAGGTTCGAGTCCTGGTGAACCCACCACCTACTTTATCAACATTAAAAAATTAAAAATTTTTCATCACTTTTCCTTAGATTTTAAAATACTTTTAAAATACAAAAATGTTTAATAGTCCAAAATTTAAGCCAAATTTTCTAAACTCTTTCTAAAATTTCCTTGCGTTTTTGCCAATCAGGCATATAAAGCGTTAGATAGTCATAAAATTTCTTTGAGTGATTTGGATACAGCAGGTGAGCAAGCTCGTGAAATATGACGTACTCGATGCATGCTTTTGGCTTTTTGATAAGCTCTATGTTTAAATTTATATATGATTTATATGGGTTGCAACTCCCCCATCTTGTTTTCATCTGCCTTATCTTTACGCTTTTGATATCTTGTTTTACTATCTTGTTAAATTCTTGCAAGATATTAAAAAAATATAACGTCGCCTTTTCATGATACCACTCATAGACTAAATTTTCTTTTCGCTCTAGGTCGCTTTTATCTTTCACAAAGAGCTCCAGATAGCCCCTTTGTAGCTTTACACGCTCCTCTTTAGACTGCACCACTTTTAGCCGATAACTTCGCCCAAGATATTTAAAGTCTTCGCCGCTTACGTACTCTTTTTCGGGCGTCTTAAACGAGGAAAAAAACGCGCGCTTTTGCACTATCCATTTAGCTCTTTTTTTTATGATAAATTTTATATGCTCATCGCTTGCCGTTTTTGGCGCCGTTAGGATCGCTTCACCATTTGGTCTAACTTTTAAGGTGATATTTTTCACCTCTTTTTTGATGATTTTCACCTCATTTAACATAAAAGCTTATCTCTATTCCACGGATAGTTTGGTAAATTTTCTCCTTCTCATCGATAGAAACGCCGTATTCGTCCTCTATCTCCCAAAGAGCGTCTTCCATCTGACTTGTTATCTCATTTTCTACGTCTTTATTTTTGTGCCATTCCGGTTTTTTTGAGGCTTCTTCATAAATTTCATAAAATTTCACGCTCAAATTTTTAGCAACCACCTCAACATCCACAAGCTCCACATCTCCCAAAATGTCAAGCAAATTATCATAAATAGCAAACAAAATTTTCTTACCATTAAATTCTTTTGGATACCTGTCTTCATTTGGCTTTAAAGCACCAGTTATTAGGTCTTTTAGTAGTTTTGCTTTGACAAGTTTTTCTTCCTCACTTAGCCTTTTTGCTTTATACTCGTCGATGATGTCTTGTATCTGCTGCGCTATTGATTTATAAAACGCTGGATTTGAGTCCATTTTCTCTTTTACCACCGCGCTTACGGCACTGATGATCGTATCAGCCTTTGCATTTTTACCCTCAACCCTTTGCACCTCATCGTCAAATTCCGTCTCAAAGATATTTACGAGCTTTGTAAGCTCATTGACCCCTTGTGCATTTACATAAGTATCAAGCAGCTTTTGCATCTGCGCTTCGTATTTGCCAAAGTCGCAAGCCTCGTGATACCTTAGTTGCACCGCCTTTCTTAGCTCGTTATAAAATTTAACCCTCTGCTTATAAGCTTTGATCTCCTCTTCGCTTAATATGTCATAAATTTTCTCACTTGAAAGCGCCAGTTTAAACGCCCTAGCAAACTGTGATAGCCACTCTTTAAAGTCATCTCGTTTTTGCACGTCCTCTAAAACCGCCACGTAGCTTTCTAGATCGTCTTTAAATTTCACACTGCTAAAAAGATCGTCCAGATGAGTATAGTAAGTCTTTGCCTTTATGATCTCGCTTCTTACGTCTATCACGGCTCCAGTTATATCCTCTGGGTCAAAGCCACTTAGCGAAGCATAGCTAGTAAGCGCCTCATCAAGCTCGCCTAAAAGCCCTCTATAATCAATAATATAGCCGTAGTCTTTCCCATCATAAAGCCTATTTACTCTAGCTATGGCTTGGAGCAGATTATGCTCTTTTAGCTGTTTATCTATATAAAGCGTGCTTGCTCTTGGTGCGTCAAAGCCTGTTAAAAGCTTATCCACGACTATAAGCAGGTCTATCTCATCGCCGTAAACAAATTCATCCTTCACATGCTTTAGATACTCTTCCTCGCTGCCGTAGCCCCTTATAGTCTCTTGCCACGCCTTTGCGACATACTCTTTATGCCCGCCCTCAAGCTCCTCGTGCTCGTTGCTTGATATCACATAAGCACTTTTTATCTCTCCAAATTCTTCAAATATCTGATGATATTTTATGGCGTCGTATTTTCTTTGTGTTGCAAGCATCGCTTTAAAACCACTTTTTTTCAAAGTCTTTTTGATATGCTCATTTATATCCACAGCTATTAGCTCCAGCCTTTGCTCGCTTGATGCCACACGCTCAAACCTTGCCCACTTTTGCTGCAAGTCCCTTTTGGCCTCATCGCCAAGCTCTCTTGATATGAGATCAAATTTCCTAGTTAGCCCATCAGGGTCTAGCACCTCTTGACCCACGTATCGCCCCTCGTAAAGTAGCGGCAAGACAGCTCCGTCTTTTACCGCATCATCTATCGTATATCTATGAATTTCTCCGCCAAATTTCGCAAAGCTGTTTTTCTCGCGTTTTAAAAGTGGCGTGCCGGTAAATCCTATATAACAAGCAAGAGACAACGCCTTTTTCATAGCCTTATGCAGGTCTCCACCTTGCGTGCGGTGGCTCTCATCCACTAGCACAAATATATCGCCATCTCTTATCACTACCTTTTGATTTTTCATCTTTTCAAATTTATGCACGAGCGTAGTTATCACGCTAATGCCGCTTTGAAGCTTTTCTATCAGATCGCTTCCGCTACTTGCTCGCCCTGCTTTTACATCCGTGTTTTCAAAAGTCTCGTGTATCTGTCCGTCTAGATCTATCCTATCAGTTACGACGATGATCTTTGAGTTTATGTAAATTTGCTTTAAAAGCTTTGTTAGCATCACCATCGTGAGCGACTTGCCGCTTCCTTGCGTGTGCCAGATGAGTCCGCCCGCTCTTGCTCCGTCTTTTTTCGCCGATACCCTCTTTAGCGTCTCTTCGATAGCAAAAAACTGCTGATATCTGCAAACTTTTTTCATCCTTTTATCAAACACTATATAGTGCCTAACTAGCCTTAGCAGCCTATCTTTAGATAGTAGCGCAAAGAGCGTCATATCAAGCGCACTTACCTCTCTACCATTTATCACGCTCTTTAAGCTCTCTTTTGCTTTTGCTTCGTCTTGTTCTTTCCACACGCTATAAAATTTAAACGGCGTTCCAGTTGTACCGTATCTTGCCCCGCTTCCATTTGCTGCGATGGTTAGCTGGATGTATTTAAAAAGATGCACTATCTCATCTTTGCCCTGCTCTTTTTCAAGCTGTTTTATGCCGTTTTCAAAGCTCACGCTTGATTTTTTAAGCTCGATTACGACTATGGGTATGCCGTTTATAAAAAGCACAAGATCGGGCCTTCTGTGTTTTTGCGCCTCGCCTTGATTTGCCCTGCTTACTTCAAATTCTTCCGTTACGTAAAAGTTGTTGTTTTGCAAATTTTCAAAGTCTATAAATTTAAAAGAAAAGCTCCTTCTTGTGCCATCCTCTAAATTTTCCTCGATACTAGTGCCAAGCAAGAGCAAATTCGTGATCTTTTCATTTGCGACTATTAGCCCTTCGTTTAGTGAAACCCCCGCTAGCTCATCGACTGCTTTTAATATACTGCTTTGGCTAAATTTATATCGCTTGCCCTTATACTCATAACCGTTTATCTCGCCAAGCTTTTTGGTTAAAATTTCCCTAAACAAAACCTCGCTAGTTTTACCGCCACGAAGCTTTAAATTTTCCTCCCTGCTTATAAATTTATAACCCAAGCTTTGAAGTAAATTTATGCTGTTTTGCTGGATCTTATTTTCTGAAGTATCTGGGGTCATTTTTTATTCCTATTTCAATTTAACTATTTTCTATTATCTCGTTTCCACTTGCCAATAAGTGCTGTTCTGTTATGGCACCAGTATAATGTTGCTCAAAAAATATTTCTATTAAGCTAGTAAGATGCTTGTTTTCTTTTATAATAAATCTATTATCTTTGTATTCAAGATTGCTAGAAATACCATATTTATCCATATAATGTCTTATCGACTCTTCTTTTCCTTTAAATTTTTCAAGCATATTATTATCAAGTATATATTTTAATTTCTTGCTATTTCTACTTCTTATATTAGAATGTTGGATGTTCATAGAAAACAAACTAAGTGTTTGATTTACAGTATCTTTAAATTTTGTGCAATCTTCTTCAGTAGCTTCTTTGTAAATTTCTATAAATTTGCCATTAAAGTACTTTAACTGATTAAAATCTTGAAAATATATTTTTTTTCTATTTTTCTCTATAAAAATATCAACTTTATTATAAAACTTTAAAATTTTTTCAAATTTTTTATACTTTACATCACTACTGCCAAATTCAAAAAATGATGTAGCTTTAATAAGATTTCCACTTTTGATATTTTGTATATTTATAATTTTATCTTTTCCAGAGTCAAAGCCATAAAAAAAGTATTTTATTTTTAAAAAACAATCTTTTGATAAATTTGGATAGCTACCGGTATTATCGAAAACATTAAAAAGTCCTAAAATTTCATTTTGCAAATCTTCATCTAAAGAATCAAGATTAACAAAAAACCATTCATCGCACATGTTATTGTCTGTCCTGCATAATGCTCTATCTGGATTACGTATATATTCATACACTTCAGAAATATTAACCTTATTAAAAAATACATCATTGTCACTTTTTATAGTAATCTCATCGTTGTCTTTATTAAAAACGCTATAGATACCATCTCCTGCAGCCATTAATCTTGAGTTCATTTTTCATCCTTTTTTATATGATAAAACACGTTTTCATCTATTTTTACTAAATCTTGAATTTCTTTTTTCTTTTTTACTTGTTCACTTTTATCAATAATTATAATAAAGCTACCTTCGATCGATTCTACTTTGTAAATTCTCTTACCGACCACATAAAGAAATGGGTTTAGATAGCCTATATTATTCATATAAAATACGAAAAATAGAAAAATGCAAATTATGATACTTGAAAGCCAACTTATATTATTTAAAAAGCTCATTGAAAAAACCGCTGCACAAACAGCGAAGTAACTTGCAACATATTCACTATAAACTGGATATATTTTTTCAAATTTTAAATTATCACATGTTTTATTTTTTAAAAAATAATTTATGCAAAAATATAACAACACGTTAATAAAAATAGTAATTATGAAATAAAATACTTCAATCGGAAAATCAAAAAAATAACAATTTATCCTAAAATCAAAATATTTATTTAAAAAATTTTCTCCATTTGATAAGTTAGACAAAACAAATAACATTATTATCCAAACAAAAGAACTAAAATTTAATATAAATTTAGCCAAATTTATCATTTTGCTCTTACCTTTCCGCTTAGTAGTTTTTGCATCAAGCCTTGTTTTTGTTTTTTCAAATTTTCCAGCTTTAAATTTAGTAAATTTACCTCATTATCACAAGCCGTTAAAACCTCTGCGATTTTTTGTTGTTCGTTTAAATTTGGAAGCTTTATTTTAAACCTTAAAAAATCCTCTGGACTAACTGCCATTCTTTCATACACGGTCCCCTCTTCAAATTTTCTAACTTTTTGTATAAAATCATTTTGAGTTAGGTAAAATCCAGCAAAATCATTATCAAGCTCATTGCAACATTCAAATGTTACATATATGGGTGAAAAGATGCCATCGCCATAAATATTTTTACAAATTACACCAAATTTTAAATTTGCTGGATTGTAGCAAATATCGTTTAATCTTGTTATTTTATACTGCTTATTATCATCTTTTACTAAAAAATCCCTATCATATCTTTCACACTTTGGAACAACTCCGTCTTTTGTTAAAGATACATGCTCCAAATCAAAACCTTTGTTTTGATACGTTTTACGCTCTTTTAGAATTTTACCAAGCTTTGTCTCTTCCCACTCGTCTTTGAATTGGGGAAAGCGGATTTTGGCTGTGAGTAAATTTTGCATAAGAGCTTTTTTAAACTGCTTTTTGCTTTCTATCAAATTTATAGTTAAATTTATAGCCTTATCCCAAGTAGATAAAATTTCCGCTATCTTTTTTTGCTCGTCTAATGATGGTAGTTTTACTCTTATATTACATATAGTGTTTTTAGACAAACTTGGAACGCCAGTTGCTTCATTGTATTTTTGCCAATCTATAGTCGAAAATATATAGTAAATAAATTTAGGCAAAGAATTTTTAAATCCGTATGTATAAAATAAGGTATCTACTGTCCAAAATTTACAATTTAAATATATAGGTTTATCGATAGTCCCTTTTCTACCGATACATACACTTTCACCATCATACAAAAATTCATCAACAGATAATATATAGCCACCTGTTCCATATACTGGTATATTTCCAAGCTCTAAGTGTTTATAATCTCTTCCGCTCCCGATCTTTAAAACATCCCCAAGCCTCACGACACTCCATCCGCTCGGTAAATTTTTAAATTCGCTCATAGTCCAAGCTCCGCAAGATACTCGCTCATCTTGCTTTGAACGCTTTTTAGCTCGGCTTCTAGGCGTGAAATCTCAGCCTTTGCAGCCTCGATATCTACAAGCTCTTCTTCTTCAAAGGTATCTACGTAGCGAGGGATGTTTAGGTTGTAGCCATTCTCTTTTATCTCGCTAAGGCTTGCTAGGTGGGAGTATTTTTCTATCTCGCTTCTGTTTTTGTAGGTAGCGACTATCTTTTTTATGTTTTGCTCGGTTAGCGAGTTTTGGTTTTTGCCTTTTTCAAATTCTTTGCTAGCGTCGATAAATAGCACATCTTCGTTTGCGCGGTTTTTCTTAAAAACAAGTATGCAAGCAGGGATGCTCGTGCCATAAAATAAATTTGCCGGTAGGCCAATGACGGCGTCAAGCAAATTTTCTTCGATCAGCTTTTGGCGGATCTTGCCCTCATTTGCTCCGCGAAATAGCACTCCATGTGGAAGCACGACGCCCATTTTGCCGTTACTACCTAGGCTTTTTATCATATGCACGACAAATGCATAGTCGCCCTTGCTCTTTGGCGGCAAAGCATAGCTAGCAAATCTCATAAAAGGATCGTTTAGAGCAAAGTCAGCGCCCCATTTATCTAGGCTAAAAGGGGGATTTGCCACGACTATATCAAAGGTCTTTATAAGATTGTCTTGTAGATGAAGAGGATTTCTGATCGTGTCGCCCCACTCGATCACGGCGTCATTTATCTCGTGCAAAAACATATTCATCTTGCAAAGTGCGTGAGTTTGTCCGTTTTTCTCCTGTCCGTAAAGGCGGAAATTTTTACTGCCGACCTCTTTTGAAGCCTTGATAAGAAGCGAACCAGAGCCGCAAGTAGGATCATAGATCATATCGCCCTCTTTTGGCTCAACTAGCTTTGCAAGAAGCGTCGAAACCTCTCTTGGCGTATAAAACTCTCCGCCTTTTTTGCCAGCGTCGCTTGCAAAGTGAGCTATAAGATACTCGTATGCGTCGCCTATTATGTCGTTGCCCTCAAGCATAGATGGGCGAAGATCTAGCCTAGCGTCGCTAAAGTCCTCAAGTAAATTTTTCAAGATAGCGTTTCTCTCTTTTGTGTCACCAAGCTTGTTTTTGTTATTAAAATCTATGCTTCTAAAGATGCCTTCGAGCTTATCTTTGTTGTCCTCTTCGATCTTTTCTAGCGTTTTGTTCATTATCTCGCCTAAATTTGCAGCCTCTTTGTGCGCTAAAAGATACTCAAAGGTGCAACTCTCATCAAGCTTAAATTTCTCTTTCTTTAGCTTTGCTTCGATCCTCTCGCTCTTGTCACCGTATTCGGCTCTTAGCAACTCAAGCTTTTCTTTATAAAAATCAGATAGATATTTAACAAAAAGCATCGTTAAAACATAGTCTTTATAGTCGCTTCCATCCATCGTGCCACGAAATGTGTCACAAGCCTTCCAAACTACGTTATTTATGGTATCTTGTGTGGTCTTTTGCATCTTAGCTCTCCTCTTTTATTAAATTTTCAAATATGCTTTTGTGGTATCTTTGCTTTTGGGCTGCTAAATTTTGTAAAATTTCGCTCTCCTGGCGAGCTAAATTTAGGTATTTTACTATCTTGTTTTGAGTTTGCAAATTTACAAGCGGTATTTTTAGATTATTTATACTTGCAACGCCTATCATCGCTATTGTAGTGCCTGAAACATCTGGCGCAAGGGCTCTTTTAACGGCGCTGCTGTTTAGATAATGAGCCACAAAATGCGGATCAAATTTAGCGTTTTTAACTCTTATGCGAACCATCAAAGATGTGTAGATAAGATCGTCATAGTCCTTGTCTATATAAACGGCAAAATTTGGCTCTCTAAGGCGCAGTAAAACATCGCCACGGCTCACTTTATACTCATCGCTTATTTTTTCGCTTGATATGAACTCATCGGCAAATGTGTCATCAAAGAGTGCATTTTCGTTAAAGGACTTTAACGAGACTACTTTATAGCGAAATTTCTCATCTACATTTTTGTCCGCCTTTTTGCGGATTAAAACTAGACCAGTTTTTATCTCAGATATGTCGCTTATTTTTATCATTTTAAGATGCCCCTTTCTGTATTATTTTAAAAATAATACTAATGCTTTTATGACCGAAGTATATCAAAAAATGTAAAAATTAACAATACATTTTTATATTATTTCAAAAATAATACATCAAATTGACGACTAAAATCTTAATTATTTTTTAAACGATAAATTTACTTTAGAAAATTTACCCCTGCATCTTTTAAATTTATCTCGATTTTTAAGTTAGCATTTGGCTATAATCACTCAAATTTAGATTGCGGTCGCAATTTACATTTGCATAAATTTACCTTCAACTACCATTTTTGCAAATTTCAAAAGTCAAATTTCACAAGTTTCGCGTGCCGAAAATATCAAATTTACATTTCTAAATCCCAAAAGGAGATTTCGTGGAATTAAAACAAACCGGTATATCACGCCGTGGCTTTTTAAAAGGTGCTTTAGCCACAGCGGCTGCTGCCACGCCACAAACGATGCTGGCTGGCTTTACGCCATTTAAGTCTGACTCGCTTCAGGTTTGGTCGTGTGGAGGCTTGTCTGAAGCTTTTAACGAGCTAAACGCCATTTACGAGTCAAGAACAGGGCACAACATCCAATACACCGGCGCCTTTGCTGGCGCTCTTGGCAAGTCGCTTTTAGCACTTCAAAGCACGACCGAGCTCTTTGGAGCAAGGGTTTTAGAGCTTTCTAAAAAACTTCGCAAAGCTGGTCTTAGCCTCCACTTTAGGCCTCTATGCTTTACTGACTACGTCCTAGTCGTGCCAAAAGGCAACCCTGCTGGCATTCGCGACTTAAAAGACCTTGCTGAGCCAGGAGTTAGAGTGATGCTGCCTCTTAGATCATCGCCCCCTGGCAGTGGCCCGGTCAAAGGGATCTTAAAAAACTCAAACCTAACTGATGCGGTGATGAAAAACATGGTCGCAAATGGATCATGCGTCATAAATATGATGTGCGAGCTAGTTGATGGCAAGGGCGATGCTTCGATCATCGAAAAGCGCCTAACAACGCACGATAGGTTTAAAGACAAGATCGAGTATATGCCCATCGATGAAAAGCTCATCCCGCCTGGACCGCTCACTTTTACGCTAAATATAATGAAATATGTAAAAGATGAAAGGCTCGCAAATGACTTTGCAGACTTTGTTTGCGGCACTGAGGGGCAAGAAATTTTTGAAAAACATGGCTTTACCTCCATTTATTCAGCGCGTGGGCTAGAGCTTATAGAAAGGTTTGGTGTAAAAGATGTGTAGTAGCTGTAATAGCGCATGCTCTAATGGCAGTGCATGCGGCAATGTAAATTTAAAAAAGAAAAGCAAAAACTCTCCCACAACAAAGATAAGACGCCTAGTGCAGCTCATCTTTATAGCTGGCATCGGTCAATGGGCATATTACGGCATTTTTAGATGCCCTTTTGTGGTGCCTTTTGTGAATTGCCAAAACTGCCCTATCATCACCTGTTGGGGGCGGATCACGTCGCTGTTTTTTGGATTTTGGCTATTTATCCCAGCACTTGTCATCCTCTTTGGTAGGGCATTTTGTGGCTGGGTCTGTCCAGCAGGCTTTGTCAATCAAATGCTTGGTAAATTTGCCTTTTTCAAGCTAAAAATTCGCAGCAAAAAGCTGATAATCGCTCAAATAGGCATGCTAATTGCCATAGCAATCAGCCTTTGGGTCTATTTCGTCTGGGGCAATCCTCGCATGATGATACCTATAAGAACGAGCGATGAGTACCTAACTGCCGTTACTTTATCACTTCGCTTTGGCGAGTGGGAGTGGGTCACTCGCACGGTGATCATCGTCTCAATCATGCTAGCCTCGCTGATCGTAGCCAACCTTTGGTGCCGTTTCGTCTGTCCATCAGGTGGCGTGCTTGAAATTTTGCGTAAATTTTCGATCTTTCGCGTCTATAAAACAAGCGCTTGTGACAACTGCGACGCGTGCTTGCGTAAGTGCGAAATGGGGACAAGACCTGATGAGACAAACTGCACAAACTGCGGAGACTGCCTCAATGTCTGCCATGCAAATGCCATTAAATTTGGAAGGAAAAAGAACTAATGATTTTTCGCACTAAGGCTGATCTAGACAGCCACCCCTGCTTTAACAAAAAGGCCTCCGCTAACTACGGACGCGTGCATCTACCAGTTGCCCCACACTGCAACATCCAGTGCAACTTCTGCAACCGCATATATGACTGCGCTAATGAAAACCGCCCTGGCGTAACAGCAAAGGTGCAAACTCCAGATGAATCGGTGAAATTTTTAGAAAAGCTCTTTAAATTTAGACAAGACATCTCCGTCATCGGCATCGCTGGACCTGGAGATCCGATGTGCGACGCTGACAAGACACTAGCGACCTTTGAAA